>CAZXAC010000079.1:0-10717 GCA_964638335.1 uncultured Lentisphaera sp.
GCTATTCTCGCAAGGGAAATAATTGTCAGGAAGTCTCCAATCAAGAAAGGCTTCTGGCTTTTCCTGTTTGTTATTAGTATCAACCTTGCTTTTAGCGCGTTTTTTGAAATGATAGAATGGTGGGTTTCAATTTCTACTGGTGAGGCTGGAGATGCCTTCCTTGCAACCCAAGGGGACATATGGGACACGCAATGGGATATGTTTCTCTGCATGGTAGGCTCGATTACATCGCTAGCTCTGCTTTGGCGCAAACACGACCGACAGCTAATGATAGTTGATGAGTGATTTACTTTTTCGCATTGTTGTCGTAGAATCTTGGTGTTGCCCTTCTGGAGTAGTATGGAAATTTCTTCTCGATTTCCTTTGAGGCGTCAATCGGTATATACTGCCATCTCTTGTAAAACCAAAGATATTGCTCGGGATGTTTCCTGACAATAGATTCGGTTATTTTCATTATATCCTGAATAATTTCTTCCTCTGAAGAGTATTCCGGGATTTTTTTAGGCAGTTCCTCGGAAAACATCCTGTAGCCGGTTTTTTCTCTAAGGCAACCTCCTACGGCGATGTTAACGCTCATTTTTTTTCCGAAGAAAGCGGGTGCGCGACTTGCCGGCGAGGGGAGTCCGAAGAAATTCACAAAAACGCCTCCGTCGCGAATTCTGGTATTCTGGTCTATAAGTGTCGCGAGAAAAAATCCTTCCTTAAGAGCCTTTATTATCCCTTTCACGGCTCCTTTTGCAAATATGACTCTGTTTCCACCGCTGCTCCGAGACCTGACTATCAAATCATTTATCATCGGATTGTTTTGTGGACGTACTACTACGGCAAAAGGTATTTTCGTCCCATAACTGACATTGAATGCCGCCAATTCCCAGTTTCCAATGTGTGGGGATATCCAGATAAGACCGCCCTCCTTCATGGACTTCTTGGTGAGATTTACGCATATGTGCGAGTCTTCCGTCAAGTTTGCGAGGACGTCCTGCCTTCCGGAGAACCAAAAAAGTTCCAATATGGTCTGAACCATATTTTGAAGGCTTTCCATTGCAATCCTGCGAATTTCGCAATCTGGTTTTTCCGGAAATGCCGTCCTGATATTTGCGCAGCAAAGTTTTCTGAAGCCTGGCAGGAGGTAGAGAAAACGCCCGGAGATATTTGATATCGTCCTTATTGCGTTCAGCGGAAGAATCCTGATAGAGCAGTAAAAGATCATCACTCCCGCATATTCGAGAAAAAATCTTAATCCGCGTACTTTTTTTATGATGGCTTTTCGCATCAATCTTTTTCCCTAAATGTTATTACGCCAATTTGCTTTCAAAGGCTTGCTGGGCAGCATTTTTTGCATTTGTGGCCGCCTCAATTTACACCGTGCAGTAAATTTTTCCTTAATTTTGTGGTTTTGAATGTACAGATATTCGAGCTTGGAGCATAAAACTTAAGGAGAGGATTCTACTCGGAGTCATTTTCGGTGAGGGCTTTCGCTTGGTATTCAGGAAGTTCTTCGACAGACTTGAGTTTTGACTGGATTTTTCTCGTCCTTTTGCCAACGAGTTCATCTATCTCTTCTCCGGCATCGTGAAGTTTTTTCCTTGCCTTATCGAGTGTTTCCCCGAATTTACCGAATTCGGTTTTTACCGCCGAAAGGACGCTCCATACTTCAGTTGTCCTCTGTTTTATCGCGAGCGACCGGAAGCCCATCTGAATGCAATTCAAAAATGCGGCGAGTGTTGAAGGTCCCGTAACGGAAACCCTGTATTCTCTTTGTATCTTGTCAACCAGACTGCTGTTCTTAACGACTTCCGCATAGAGTCCTTCAAACGGGAGGAACATTATTGCGAAGTCGGTTGTTACGGGAGGATTTATGTATTTTTCGCTGATCTCCTTCGCGCATCGTCTGATCTCCTTCTCAAGATTTGCAAGTTCCTCCTCGATAGCTTTCTTATCGCTTTCATCATATGCCTTGACAAGTTTTTCGTATCTCTCGACTGGGAACTTTGAGTCTATCGGGATGTAAACAGGAGGCTCCCCGCCATCTCCTCCTGGCATTTTCACTGCGAATTCTACGTTTTCCCTAGATCCCGGCTTCACGGAAAGAGCCTTGTCGTATTGAGAAGGGCTGAGTATATTCTCGAGTATTGCTTCAAGCTGGATTTCTCCCATTATCCCTCGGGTTTTTACGTTTGACAGGACTTTTTTCAAATCGCCTACGCCTGTTGCGAGAGTTTTCATTTCTCCCAATCCTTCATACACCTGTTTCAATCTTTCGCTGACTTGATTGAAAGACTGGCTTAGGCGTTTTTCAAGGCTTTCATGCAGTTTCTCGTCAACTGTTTTCCTCATCTCCTCAAGCTTTCGGGAGTTTTCTTCATTTATGGACTTGAGATTTTTCTCCATAGTATCTCTTATCTTTTCCAGCAGCGTTTCCGTGTCGGCTTTCATCTTTGAGTGCCTGTTCTCCAGGTCTTCCATCTTCTGTCTCTGCTGTCCAGTGAAGTCAAGAATATTTTTAGAGAGTTTTTCTTCGAAGAATTTTATATTCTTTGAGAGTTCTGAGGAAAATATTTCAAGCTGCCCCTTCTGCATGGAAGATAGTTCTGTGGAGTTTTTCAGCGACATTTCGGAGGAAGCTCTCAACAGGCTTCCTATTTCTTCCCGCAGTGATTTGAAATTGCTGTTCAGCTCCTCACGCTGTCTTGCGGATTCCTCCCTAAGAGCCTTTTCCAGCTTTTCAAAGGCGGCGGAAATTTCTCCGTCGGCGGGCAATAACTGAGATTTTTTTTTGCCGCCTAAGAGGACGTAAAGCAGTATTGCGATAATCGCAATGACCAAGGATGGAATGATGATATTTTCGTTCATTTGCCCGTTAATCCATGAAAGTGTACAACGTTGGGTAGGAAAGCGGTCCACCACATCTCAAGCATCTTAAATTAGTGAGATCTTGAATCTGTGAAGGCATATAAATGCTGTCTTGAATATTTATAGTTCCTCCATATATGGATGAACTTTCTACTTCAATGGTTTTTGTTTCTGTTGCTCCAGTTAATTCAGCGGCGTCTATGAAGACAAGCTCCTCCGACGCCGGGTGCAGGAAAGGGGTAGGGAAATTCGTTGAGTCCTCATCAGTAGGACCTATTGGATTGTCGTCCTCGCTAAACTGAACTTCATCATCTCCGACATCCCAAGTCCTTATAGGCATTCCATAAACTGAACCAGACAATGAAAATGAGTTAACATCCGCTGATTTTCTAGCTGAGATTACATTTTCAACTTTTGCCACGCCGAGTTCAGTCATCATGAGCATGCCGGAGAAAACTATAAGTATTCCTATCAGACATATGACAAACTCAGCCAATGCCTGACCGCTTTCATTTTTTTTCGAGTTTTTGTTCTTTTTCATGATGATCTTATGTGGCCGTCTTTTCTATTATTCGAGCAAATATCACCTAGTTTCGAGCATAAGATATGCCACGAAACATTTGACGGCAAGTTCAGAGCTAAGCTTTTATAAGTTGAATTGAGGCTCATCTTGTACGGAATCAATTATTGCCTTTGCGGATTTTTCCTGCTCCGATGTCCCTGATACGGCAAGCCATACTGACCCCTCGGCACCGCATACTCCGCCGCCAGCGAAGAGTTCCGCGTTCGCCCCGCTCAGGATATTTACAGCTTCAATTTCGCTGATAATCTCTCCGGGCGCGACGATAAGTCTGAGTCCTCCTTTCGTCGGAGAATCGAACTTTGCAGACAATTTTTCAAGGTCGTCCGAGATTCGTTTTTCCAGACCTACGGGCAGTATAAGCTTGGCGTTTCTGTCCTTTACAGCCTGAATCGCGGCGGCTACAGTTCCGCCCTTTGGGTGTCCAACGAGAACCGCGGCTTTTCGGTTCTTGATGTCGAAAGCGTTAACTCCCTTGATGATTATATCTCCATCGTTAAGTTGATCGGCAATATCGAATATCGTCTTGCTCTTTATGATGTGCCCGTCTTCGATAAGAATATCCCCCGGAAACTCAGCTTTGTTGGGCTGGGAATTTCTTTCCTTTGAACGCGATGGTGGCATGGTTAATCCTCTGAAAAATCCTTTCCGGTCAAATTCGCATGGATTTTCTAGAGTTTTTAAAATTTCTTCGACAACGTAGCCGTTGGTGGATCCGGCTATGATTACGATTTTCCCCGATTGCATTTTCGAAAGAATGCCTGGATGTCTCGCCACAGCCTTGGCTATCAATCGTTTTCCGGAAGCTGGGCTTATTGCAATTTGAAACATTATGAAATCCTCCGCATCTAATAATTAGTCTCAGAGTTTGTTAAAACCAAACGCGAGCTCGAAATTCCGTATTATCCTAGCACCTTAAGATGCAAAATTCCAATTTGCGAGCAGGGTTTGCGCAGACTACTGGAATTTACAAGAATTTTCGTATGCCTAAAATTTAAGTTTCCATTTGCTAGAATCGTTTTTGGAGGCTATTTTTGTGGGCGCAAAGGCGAATATTTTTTTAAGATGTGAAAAATCTAGGTGGATAAATGAATTATATTCTCAAAAACGGCAGAGTGATAGATCCTTCAAGAAAGATAGATTCCAAGATGGATTTAGGCATCAAGGACGGTAAGATTTGTGATCCCGGCAAGACCGGCAAGGCCGAAAAAATTGACTTGAAGGGGCTTGTCGTCGCCCCGGGACTCATAGATCTCCACGTTCATCTCAGACAGCCGGGCAGAAATGACAAGGAAACAATAGAGAGCGGAACAATGGCCGCCGCCGCGGGGGGCTTTACCACAGTGGTGGCTATGCCGAATACATCCCCGTGCGCCGACAATCCGGGCACAATAGAATATATCAGACTGCTTTCTGAAAGAGAAGGTCTGGTAAATGTCCTGCCTTGTGCCGCTATGACGAAAAACCAGGACGGCAAAGAAATGACCGGTATAGGTAGCCTGAAAAAGGCCGGAGCTTTGGCTTTGTCTGATGACGGGAAATGTGTCCAGAATCATGAGATAATGCGCCACCTCATGGAGTATTCAAAATCTTTTGGAATTCCAATACTTGATCACTGCGAAGATGAAATCCTCTCAGCGGGAGGCGTGATGCATGACGGGCGATGGTCGGTTCTCCTCGGTATACGAGGTCAGACTGCCGCTTCCGAGGAGTTGATGGTTGCGAGGGATATAATTCTCTCCGAATACACCGGATGTCCTATACACATACAACATGTTTCCAGCAAGGGAACAGTGAGAATGCTCAGAAACGCGCAAAAAAGAGGTATAAAGGTGACCGCTGAAGCAACCCCCCATCACATATCTCTTACAGACGAATCTTTGAAGTCATTCGATTCAAATTTTAAGGTGAATCCTCCTCTGCGATCGGAGGAAGACAGGCTTGCCCTCCTAGAAGGACTCAAAGACGGCACTATATCGGTAATTGCCAGTGACCATGCTCCCCATACGGAAACGGAGAAGTTGGTTGAATTGGATAATGCTCCATTCGGAATAATCGGCCTTGAAACTGAATTGCCAGTATGTGTCGAAGAACTTTATCACGGGGGAATACTGACTCTCTCCGAATTGATATCCAAATGGACCGTTGGGCCAGCAACAGTCCTCGGAATTTCCGCAGGAACACTTTCAAAAGGCTCCCGCGCGGACATAACAATATTCAATCCAAACAAGTCTCATGTGATAGACAAAAATAAATTATTTTCCAAAGCTAGAAACACCCCTTTCCACGGGCGCAAGGTGAGGGGACAAGTGATAGCTACAATAGTGAAGGGACGTTTCGTATTCAGCCGAATCAGCGCAGTGAAAGGGATCATCTAAATGAAGCGGATGAGGAAGACCATCAGGCATCCGGAGACAATGCGTAGGAAGCGTAGCTCTGATCCCTACGCGGGAATAGACCGCAGAGTAGATTTTCATGGAATGACGGTGGCGGAGGCTGAGAGAGTAATCTCTAACGTAATATCTTCGAATCCTGGCCAGACTGTTCTTATAAATCACGGCAAGGGCGAAGGAATACTAAGAACAGCTCTCAGAAATTTTTGTTCAAATGATCCCCGTATAAAGAGAATCAGAAAGGGCGAAGAAACAGTAATCCCAGGTGGAGAAGGAATAACAATAATCGAATTATAATGATCAACAATATCTCCGAAATAGCCAGTCTTATTGATCACACACTGCTCAGACAGAATACGACCAGAAAACAGATAAGACAACTTTGCGAAGATGCGGTTAAATATGGTTTTGCGACGGTATGCGTAAATCCGTTTTGGGTTTCATATTGTGCCGAAAATCTTGCGGAATCCAGGGTGAAAATCTGCTCGGTTGTCGGCTTTCCATTGGGTGCGACTCCGAGCGAAGTCAAGGCATTTGAAGCCGAACTCTGCATAAGAAATGGCGCACATGAAATAGATATGGTAATGAACATAGGCTCAGCTAAGGATTCTGACTGGAAATACGTGGAGTCCGATATATCGACGATTGCGAAAATCGCAAGGGATAATAAGGCTATTCTGAAGGTGATATTCGAAAATTGCCTTCTTGAAAAGGACGAAATACTTAAGGCATGTGAGGTTGCTGTATCAGCAGGAGCTCATTTCGTAAAAACATCCACTGGTTTTTCCTCCGGAGGGGCGACGTTGGAGGATGTGAAACTCATGTATGAAGCTGTAAAAGGCAAATGCCTTGTGAAGGCGGCTGGTGGAATACGCAACGCAAGCGATGCGGAGAATATGATAAAAAACGGCGCATCTAGGCTTGGAACCAGTTCAGGGGTCGCAATAGTAAACGAAATGAAAACTAAGGAAACATACTAAAACTGTAGACATGAAAACTCTCAGTTCAAAATTTTTTCCCTACCTGCTTGTTTTTGGACTCGCTCTTGTAGTCAGACTTGCGGCCCATTCATTTTGGCTGGAATCTCCTTTTACCGAGTACCACCTCATAAACGGTCTTGATATGATGACTCATATGCGTTTCGGTCTGGATTTTGCCAATGGAAACGCGAATTTTTCCCTGCATAAACTTCTTTGCTGGGGTATGATCAAGTTGAGCGGAGAGCAGTTTCCTGTAAAGGAGCTGATTCTTTTCCAGCATCTTATTGGTTCTTTGGTTCCCGTATTTGTAATGCATATTTCCTTACGGATGAGCGGAGATAAATTTCTCGGAATTCTTGCAGGGCTTTTGACTGCTCTTTACTCTCCGCTTGTAATGTATGAGTCTTTTCCGTTGGTTGAATCTTTATTCCTGTTTGTTTCCGCTGCCGCACTTTTAGTGTCGTTGTCTGCATCTCCAACGAAACCTTTACTGCTGATGCTTTCAGGGGCAATAATTGTTCTTCCGGCTACGGTAAGATTTTCAGGAATATTTCTCAGCTCCGCGCTTGGAATATGGTTTGCTTTAAGGCTAATGCGAAAGAAAAATTCGATAGACAACAAGAAGTTCATTAAGACCGTTGGAATTTTTCTTGCCGGATCCGTTTTGGCGGCGGCTTTAGTGGGCCTTATTAATTTTATCAACAGCGGTGAGCTTTCGTTTTTTCCTGGCAAGCCAGTCGTTTCTTACATATTCAAATCGGGCTCTCAGATGAAAATCAACCCAGAAGATGATCTTGGAGCATGGTCGGCTGGATTGTCTGACTATTCATTGGAAAGGAAGGCGGCATCATACCTATCCAAGGTGATTGACTTGATACGTCCTTATGAGATACCCAACAATCTTAATTATTATTTTGTAAAAAATCAATTTCCGATTTTAAAGTACCTTATAGGGCCTTTGCTGTTGATCCCTATGGGAGTTTCCGGATTGCTCGTGTCGCTTGCAAGACCGTCAAAAGCGAGGCGTTTTTCAATCATGTTCTTCTATTTTATAGCGATTGCTGCCCCGATGATAGTATTCCTGCCTCTTGCAAGATATCGGCTCGCCTTAGTTCCATTCTTTGCCTTTTTCGCGGCATATTATATTTCATCCATCGGTAGATTTTTGCGAACTTCGCAAGAGCGCCCGATGCCATTGCTTCTATCCTTGCTCACATACGTGGTGGTACTTACATGGAGTGCTCCGTCCTCATTCCCTCTTAGAAGCGAAGATTTTTTGGCCTACGGAGAAGCTATAACGCATAAGAAGGGAAACGAAGAAGAAATTTTGCTTTCATATCTTGCCGCGTACGGAATATCTCCCGAATCACGGTCGGTGGTTTCTCATCTTGCCGATCATCTAATGAATATCGGAAACTTCGTCGAAGCTAAAAATATCCTCGAAAAATACTGCAATAAATATAATGATGCGTCAATTAAAACCATGCTGGCTGCGTCCATGCTCGGTGTGGGTGATTTCTTCGGAGGAAGGAATGTTTTATTGTCAATTCCAGAACCGAAGGACGGTAAGGCGAGAGTCAATCACTTTTATCAACTTGGTGAAGCAAGCAGGTTGATGGGAAATAAGGACGAGGCTTTACTGTATTATGAGACAGCCCTTAGGGCCACGGACGATGAGAGCCAGAGTAAAATAATTAAATCCGCCATAGAGAGGCTTGGATTATGAAAAAGGCTGTCTTTGTTGTTCTTCTTTGGAGTATAATTTATCTTCCAAGAATGATAATGCCGGAATTGGACTATGATGAGGCTCGCAGGATTTTCCCCGCAATAACAATGATAGAGACGGGGGATTTTCTTGTTCCTGAATTTGAAGGGGTTAAGTATTTTAGAAAACCGCCTCTGACTAACTGGCTGATAGTGGCATCTTTCAAACTGACAGGAATCAGGAACGAATTCACAGCAAGACTTCCCGCGGCGCTATCCGTATTGGCCCTCTCTCTCTTCATTCTGTTTGCGAGGTCTCCTTTTCCCAAAGAGTCTAAATTTCTATCCTCAATAATGTTGCTTACAACTCTCGCCTTTATGTCGAAGTGCGTGCTGGCTGAGATAGACGGAGTATATTCGGTTCTCACTGGTTTTGCCATGCTGTGGTGGATATTTGCTTTTTATGATGGGTCGAGAGGTCTGCGATTGTGGTTGTTTCCGGGATTTTTCCTAGGACTTGCGCTTTTGAGCAAGGGGCCCATGGCACTCTTGATGTTCTATGTAACGGCATATTTTGTTCTCAGTTCAGAAGGGAAACGGAAACTTTTCGCAAAGCCTTCCCACGTATTGTCATTGATTTTGGCTCTTCTAATGTTTTTGCTCTGGTACTATTTTGCCTCTGGACAGGATTCCGCGCAGCCGGAAAAGATGTCATCCACCTGGACCGAGGAGATACGATACAGGCTCGATCCGCAAAACATAAATTGGGGAAAGTGGACAAGGGCGGTATTTGGATACGTTCTTTCATGCATCCCTTGGATAGTGTTTTTGCCCTTCACCAAAAAACTTTTCTATGGAGAAGAGAAATATTCCCTTTTCCGTTCCGTCACCATGAAGGCTCTGACAGGATTATTCATATTTTCCAGCCTTATGCCGGCGGCAAAGGCAAGATACTTCATGCCCGCATATCCGCTGGCTATAATCCTTGCCGGACTGAATTTTGCGAATTTCGCAAATGAGGCACTAATTAAAATCTGGAAAAAGGTCCTTCATTATTTCTCAACATTGCTTTTTGTAATGTCTATAGCGGCTACGCTCGTATTTATTTTCTGCACGTCATTCCCAGACATTATCCCATCAAATTTTATACCTTTATTTGTGGATGTCGGATTTTGGCGCGGGTTCATAATTTCCTTAGCATTTGTAGCATCAGCAGCGTGTTTCTTTTTTTTCAAAGCAGGGCTTTTTAAAAGTGAATCTCTCCAGGTTAATCTTGCCTGCAGTACGGCTATTGCGATAGCGGCCTCAGTGCTTATGTTTGAAGCGCACATTTCTCCTTTCAAGCGCTTAAAAGATGAAAAGGACAGACCAGCCGCGCAAATAATAAACTCGGCTCTTGAAGGCAATCCTATTCCCGAACTTAAACTTTATGATGTAGGACTTGGTGAGCCGTTTCTGTTTTATCTGAAAATGCCATATAGGTCGGTTAAGGCTGAAGAACTCTCAAAAGGCGGCTCCGTCTTTCTTTGTTCATCTGCAGGATACGGCAAATTGATAAATATCGGAGTAGCAAGAAAAGATAGAACCGAATTTTTGAGGAGTTTTAAGATAAAGAAGACGGAATACTTTATAGCAAGAATACGTTAAGCAGATATTTTCATGTCGTTCAAAATTTTATGGCAATCAAAAATAAAGATATAAGACTATGATTAGAAGAAAACTGGGCGAGACAGGATTGTCAGCCTCCATACTTGGATTCGGTGCCATGCGCCTTCCGATGAAAGGCGAGGGCGATGACGCGAAGGTTGACAGGGAACTGGCAATCCCGATGATACACAGGGCGTTCGAGGGAGGAGTCAACTACATAGACAGTTCTGTGGGATATTGCAATCGTGACAGTCAGTGTGCTGTCGGAGAGGCTCTAAAGGGCTGGCGTGACAAGATAATAGTTTCAACGAAAAATCAATGCGCAAGAAGAGATGAGAAGTTGTGGTGGCAGAACCTCGAAGACAGTCTGAAAAGGTTGCAGGTAGAATATATAGATATTTACAATCATCATGGCTTGAGTTGGGCGCGCTGGACTGAAAGCGTGGAACCGTTTTTGAGCAAGTTGATGATAAAGGCCAAGGACCAGAAGCTGATCAGGCATATAAGCTGTTCAACGCATGATACCAATGAAAATTTGAAAAAAATTATAGAGACAGGTT
>CAZXAC010000080.1:0-10713 GCA_964638335.1 uncultured Lentisphaera sp.
GGCTTGCCCGCCTGATTGACTATCATAGGCAGATGCGCGTATCTCGGTGGCGTCTTGCCGAGCGCATGGAAGAGGAATATATGCCTGAAAGTGTTTTCAACGTGATCATCGCCTCTTATTATGAAATTGACGTCTTGCGCAATGTCATCGCATACGTTGGCCAAGTGGAAAACGGGACTTCCATCGCTACGCACTATCACAAAATCCTTCATGCTGTCAAGAGGTTTCGAAAGCTCTCCTTTTACATGATCCTTGAAGAAAACCTCTCTCGAGAAATATTTGATCTTGGTTCCATCCACGCTCCTGAATTCAAAATTCCCGGAATCAATTTTACTTTTCTCTGCGTCGAGGTCGAATATTGTTTCACCTTTCGCGTTGAATATCTTCAGACCATAAAGTCCAGCGAGTGAAGAACTCTTCTCAATTTCTCTGCCGTTTTCCGAAGTAAAGAACATAGCCCCGGTGCGATTTACGCATAGTTCCTTTCCGATTGATAAGTTCAATTCCATCTGAGCCCTAGTTCTAACGAACGGAATATTCGTGCAATCATAAGGTAAAATAAATATCACGGGCTGTCTGTCATCGCCAGCTAAAATTTTCTTTACCGCCTTTCCGGAATCAACAAGCATGGTGGCCGCCTTCATGTGATCCTGAAGGCATTTTGACTGAAAAACTATCTCTCCGTCATTGTCAAGACCGAGCCACGCCATCGCATCAAGCAGAGCCTTGACTGCCGAATCGGTGGAACGTTCCCTGTCTGTATCTTCCACACGAAGGAGGAATTCTCCGCCCTCATGTCTGGCGAAAAGCCAGTTAAATATTGCCACTCTTATGTTCCCTATATGTACGTTGCCGGTCGGAGAAGGTGCGAAGCGGACTCTCGGTTTGTTCATTTGGATTGCGAAACCTCTATGATATTTTGGAATTTTCTAATCGTCATAAGTTAACGACCATGTCTCTTTTTTCAAATCCCTTCGTATTGCGCTCAGCCATTATTGGAATCTGAATATATGGAAAAAAAAGCATATTAAGCTATCTTACTCGAAAAAAAGAGAACAATGAAATCCTATTATTTCCTTCAGAATAATACTAAAATGTTTTTGTGGACTTGTATTGCCGCCCTGATAATTGGTGTATGCGCCTGCTCTTCTACAAAAACGCCTCAAGTCAAGATACCTCCGAATTACACGGAACTGATGAGATTTAGGACAGCCATCGCCTACGGAGGAAGCGGAACCAGCGTTTCCGACGCAATAATAATAAAAGGCGCCGTCAACAGTTCCCATGGAATCGAATTGGAGGAGATGCTGCTTAAAAAAATGTTCCCCGGATTTATCCCGTCTGAACAATTCCTCCTGAAAAATGACAAGAACGTATTTGATTGCTGGGAAGTATTCGTAGCCGGAGGCAAGAAGGAAAGAATATTCTTCGATATCACAGAGTTCTACGAGAAATGACAAGAAACTCAGGAGACCGGTAAAGTTGAAGATATCAGAAAGCACCGCATATGAGCTTTTCGTCAAGAATCAGGACGACAAGGGAGAAAGGGATCTCGTACTTAGCGCCGACACGCGTAGGAGAGTTTTTTCGCTGGTAATAGCCGGTCATCTGTTTTTCTTCGCGCTTCCTTTCGTATTGTCATACATCGCAAAGTTTTTTATCCCTAAAAGGCAACCTGTAATATCCGTCAAAATAATTAACGAGGTCAAATCGGTAACTCCTCCGAAAGCAGAACGCCCAAAACCTGAAGAGCCAAAACCCGAGCCTCCCAAACCAGAACCTCCTGAACCGGAACCAAAGCCAGAGCCACCTAAGCCAGAGCCTAAACCGGTCCCGAAACCAGAACCCAAACAGGAAAAACCTGTTGTTAAAGTTCCGACTGTGAAGCCAATTACGAAGAAACCCGAATGGAAGCCGCGTACTCCAAAGGAGATAACAGTTTCAAAAGAAATTGTAAAAGCGGAAAAACCGACCCCACCTAAGATAGACAGCTCAAGGTTTAAGGAGAAACTCCTGAAAATCAGAGACCAGTGCAAGATAACTACTTCTACAATGTCGTCCCAGAATAATAGTCCTCAGCCTTTGGACTACTACGACAAGGTTTCAGCGTACCTTTATGAAGTCTGGAAACAGCCTTCAAAGACAGAACTGAAGGGAAGTCGTCCAAAAGTGGCTATTTCGATAACGATTGATGCCGGGGGCAGAATCCTTTCCGCTTCAATAAAGTCTCGCAGTGGAATCGAAGCCATGGATGCTTCCGTCGCTGAACTTTTGAAGAATCTGTCAAGTCTGCCAGCCCCTCCGGGGGGAGGAATGTCCTTCGATGCATCACTTGAAATCAGTGATTGAATTT
The DNA here is from genome assembly GCA_964638335.1 of uncultured Lentisphaera sp. GTDB lineage: Bacteria > Verrucomicrobiota > Lentisphaeria > Victivallales > GWF2-50-93 > DYMC01. The sequence continues at coordinate 2,354 of CAZXAC010000080.1, forward strand.
AATATTCCCCATAACATCTTCGGCAGTCAAAGATATTAGCCTTGACGCATTTTTCATGGCTTCTTCCAAGGTGACGGAACCCTTGAGTATTGGAAACACTTCGCTTATGCCGATATCCCTGAGTTTTTCTATTTTATCTCCTACGGATCCACAGATCGCAATACAAGGGATACCTTCTTTTTTCGCGAGTTTCGCTAGCTCCGCTGGAGCCTTTCCGAACGCTGTCTGAAAGTCCATCCTGCCTTCTCCTGTGATGACAAGGTCGGCCCCTTTAATTTTTTGTTTTAGTTCCAGCAAGGAAAATACTATGTCTGTTCCCTTGCTCATTTTGGCGCCAAGTACAGCATGAAGTGATGCGCCTATCCCTCCGGCCGCGCCCGCGCCCTTCATGTTTTTAACACTGATTCCTGTGGAGTTTTTTATGACTTTTGCGAAATTCGCAAGACCGGATTCAAGGAATTTAACTTGGGATTTGTTTGCTCCTTTTTGAGGCGCGTATACGTTCGCCGCTCCATTTTTTCCAAGAAGCGGATTTTCAACGTCGCAAGCTATTTCTATTTGAGCCTTGGCAATTTTTCTGTCAATACAAGTGATGTCCATTTCGCGAATCTCGCAAAGATTTTCGGGTGTGGCTGACAGCTCACGCGAATCCTTTCCGAAAAATTTCACCCCCATCGCTGACAAGGCTCCAATACCCCCCTCGCATGTGGCGCTTCCTCCTATTCCAAGAATTATTTTTTTTGCTCCAGAGGCGACAGCCTTAGCGATAAGTTCTCCAACGCCTTTGCTTGTCGTTTTCAACGGATTTCTTTCTTTGTTTTTGAGCAGAGCGAGTCCTGAAGCCAGAGCCATTTCTATTATCGCAGTTTTTTTCCCAGGGATATACGCGAAATTCGCAAGGATCTTTCTGCCAAGCGGATCTGAGACCTTTGCCGTTTTCAATCTTGCGATTTTCGCAAAAACCAATATGTCCACGAGCCCATCTCCTCCATCCGCAATGGGCAATATCTCAAATGTGGCATCCGGTTCAGCCTTTCTAATTCCCCTCATTATTGAATTTGCCACAGCTTGCGCGGATAAGGAACCTTTGAATGAATTCGGAGCAATTATAATCTTCATTTATTTCCAATGTTGGATTTTTATGCATATTGAAATATATTTATAATCCCAAAATGTCTAAACTCAAAGCTCAAAGCTGAAGGTGTTCATGCTCGTAATGCTGATGAGACATGTTGAAACAGAAAGGCCGGAACCGGAAACGAGAGACTCGGAAAGAGGAATAACCGAATCCGGAAGAGGCGACGCCTCATATGCGGCGGCTTTCATGAAATCACTTGGACTCGAGCCAAAATTAATAATATGCAGTCCCTTCAGAAGAACGCGAGAAACGGCAGAGACCATCGCATCCAATCTGCCATATCCTCCTCCCGTGCAATCTTCGCCTTCAATAATGCCTGGAGCGGGCGTTGATGAAATCATGAAGGCGATAAAATCAAGGGTTGAGTGTCAAGATGACGAATGGATTCTCGCGGTATGTCATGAACCGGACATAAGCTCATCTTTAAAGGAGCTTTTGAAATATTCTGGAGACTTTAAAATTCCAGTGGATCCCGGAACCCTGATAGGTCTGGAACTTAAATGCGCAGAAGGCGGCGTAAAGGGCAAACTTATTTTCACCTTTTCTCCTCTCGCAATGAGAATCTGATATAATCTGGAGCCTCTATGAAGAAATATTTCAAATCCACCGAGGCGGCAAAATATCTTGGAATCTCAAGATCAAGCCTTTCCAACTGGATCAGACAGGGACTGTTAAATGTTGGTTCTACGCCCGGAGGGCACTACCGTTTCACCAAAGATGAACTTGATAGATTCGCTCTTGATAGGGGGTTTGAGGCGTCTGGTGAGCTAGGAGGGGAAAAGACAAAAATACTTGTCATAGATGATGATAAGATGTTCAGGCGTTTCATTTCGGAGGCTCTTGAAGTCTTCGATGGATACGAATTGCGCGAAGCAAGCGACGGAATGGAAGGAGCATTGGCGGTCGGCTCATGGAGTCCGGATCTTGTCATTGCCGATCTTAGAATGCCCAATATGAACGGAATAGAATTCTGTCGTTTATTGCGTAGGAATGAAGACAGTGCAGATGTGGAAGTGATAGTTGCCAGTGCCTATCTGTCCCCGGAAATACGTGACGAACTTTCAAAGCTTGGCGTAAAGGTGGTGATGGAAAAACCGGTAAGGCTTACCGCACTTGTGGCCGCAATAGAAAAATGTTGCGGTCTTAGACTTAAATGATATCTTTAAAACAACGGCTGTTTTTTATTCTTCTGGCTATCTCTATCTTGAGCTTGGCTGACGATCAAAATTATCAGGTTGGAAATTTTCAAGGGGACGCTTTAGCAAACACAATCCAGACCGTCGGAATATCAGGATTTTCTTTTTCTTCTTACACAAGCGAAGACAGGATATTCTTTGTTGTGAAGTTCCCGGACGAAATTGAGAGGCGTTCGCACAAGTCTTGGTTATGGGATCCCATCAGACAGCATTATCGAGAGGATGATGATTTTGAAACCGCATTTTCGTTGACGATAGAATCTGATGATGCGAAGTTCGCTGACATTTGGGTTTGGCGTTCGTTCATGAGCGATCCTGTCGGAATGGCAGAGGACATGCATTCATTCCGGAAAGGCGATGAAGCGGCAAAATCTTATACGATTATTTTGCGCGATTCTGGAGAAACATGCTGGACAAGCAGATATTTTGGTGAATTTGCCGGAGAGCGCATACCGAGATTTCAGCACAGAAAAGCAAATGGCAGTATTGCGGACGTCTCGGCTAAAAGCAAATGGGCTGACGGCACGTGGACAGTGTCGCTTTCAAGAAAATTGGATACCGGAAACAGCGACGACCTGTGCTTCGCGGAAGGCGGGCTCTTCAGGATCCATCTGAACGTTGGACTCCCTGTTGCCCCGTCAGGATCGGGATTGATTTTAAGCATCCCGCCACGGAGGTCTCCATGACAAGTTACAACAGGGCGAGAAAGGTGTCTTTTGCCGCTTACATAGTTCTTAGCGGACTTTTCGCTTGGCTACTTATATATCTGGGCAGTAAAGATATAGAAAAGGCGTCCGAGTTCGCAAACACGGAAAAAGCATATATAGACAGTCTTATGAATTGTTCTTCATCTCTTGATGAAGCAATTAGATTTTTAGGAAATCCTTCTGTTTGTTCGGTATCATCGATAGATCAATTTTCATCTAAGTTTGATGCATTAAGAAGAAACGTGAACATGCTTGACGGAGGCTCTCGTGACGAAATAGTAATCTCAAAGCTTGAAAATCTGAAGTTAAAAATTGCGACAATAGCTTCGGCTCTTGATTCTGTTGCTAGGAATATGCCCGGATCGGGTCTAGACTCGGAAATCATACTTCAGGACGATTTTTCGGCAATATCCGCATCCTTGTCTGATATAGCTGAGATCATACACGGTCTCGTGGCTGGCGAATACGAGCAGGCCGGCCTATGGCAAAGGCAGAGCTTGTTCTTCTTCAGTCGTTTGCAATATTTGCTGGTGACCTTCTTCATTTTGACAACCCTTTTTATAGTTCTGTCTTCTTCATACTCCGGTTTTCTCTTGAAAAAATATTTAAGTATGTTGAGCGAGGGAACAAAAGAGATAAGTTCTGGCAATCTCAAGTACCGTTTCGGCGGGATAGAGCCAGATGAGATGGGCAGTTTGATGGCGGACTTCAATTCGATGGCAGGAAGGCTTGAAAAACAAACCTTCGAATTGAGAGAGATCAATAAGAAACTTGAGGAAAAAGCCCGTCAGCTCATTGAAGCAAATCTGCATAAGGACCGTTTTTTCGCAAACATGAGCCACGAACTCAGGACCCCTTTAAATTCAATAATAGGTTTCTCGGAATTGAACATTGAAAGAAAATATTATCCAAAGGAAAATCTTGTGGAGAATTCAAAAAAAATACTCTCCGCAGCGGAACATCTCCTGGATCTTATAAGCGGACTTCTTGATGTCGCAAAGGCGGACGCTGGAGTACTCGTACCGAATCCGGAAGAACATGATATCGCTGTCACTTTAAACAACGTGATCGAAATGCTAAGACCTTTGGCGGAACGCAAAAATCTATATCTGCTTCTTGAAAAATCCGAAAGCATCCTGTTTTCATATGACGACAAGATGATGAGACAAATCATCATAAATATAGTAAGCAATGCCATAAAATTCACTCATCAGGGCGGGATAAGACTGAGGCTCTTCTCGGAAGAAGATTCCGTCCTAATAGAGGTAGAAGACAGCGGAATTGGAATATCGAAAAATGATCAAAATAAGATTTTTAATGATTTTCACCGCGTTGAAAGCGGCTTGACGTCAAATTACGAAGGAGTCGGATTGGGGCTCGCTTTGAGCCGGAGATTGGTCCGTCTTCACGGCGGAGAAATATCTCTCTCGAGCAGTCCTGGCAAAGGAAGTTTGTTTTCTGTTAAATTACCTCTAAAAAAATTGCCATTGAAATAAAAAAACATATATTCCCTTAAAAAGGAGATTTCTTCGATGAAAAAATTTGTGGTTTTGAGTATTGTGGCTTCAGCTTTGACAGCTTGTTCTGTTATGGAGAAAAAACACGACGTTCTTCCGGTTGACGATGGTAAATCGTCGAACGCTGAGAAGGTTGATTCGCCGTTGGCGACCAAAGTCCTTTCGGATGCGGAAAAACTCGTCATCTTGGAGGGATACTTGGACAATTTGATAAAATCTGTAAAAGATGACGATTACAAGAGTTACTTCAAGGATTTCTCCAAAGATCACAAGGATCTTATAAAAGAAAAAGATTTCAAGGAGAGAAACAAGATTTTCCGTGAGCAATGTGGTGACTATGATTCTAGGGAATTCATAGGAGTTCTTAAGAAGCAGCTTTTCAACGTGTATCTTTGGAAGGCTAAGTATTCGAAGCTGCCAAAAGATGAAATATTATTCAGGATGTTTGTTGTTGAGGAAGAGAATCAGTTAAGCGTATATGCATTCAATATCCAGCCTTTCTAGGTTCGGTTGGCTCAGGGGTTAATATTTGAAAAGTCTGTTTTTTTGTCACAGGGGAGCGCTGGGAGATTTTGTGTTATGTCTTCCATCGCTCCGCTTGTTGAGAACGAAATTTCCAGGATGTGTTTTTTCCGGATTGGGCAAGATTAACCATCTTCGCCTTGCTAAAGAATTTTCCCTTTGCGACAAAATGCTCGACTGTGAATCCGCAAGATTCACGTATTTTTTTGAGAACGGTCTACTATCTCCTGAGATAGAGGATTTTGATTCAGCGATCCTGTGGATTAAGGACCCAGAGGCGGCAGCAGATTCGCTTTCAAAAAGATCTTGTAATGTGCTTTCAATAGATCCTTTTCGGGAAACAAAATCTCATCCAGGATTGGAGTATTTTAGGAAAATTTCAGATTTCTTCCTTCCGGGGAGCAATCCAGACATTGAAGATTTTTTTATGGATTCTGAGAAAAATTTACCAGTTGACATGGGACGAGTCCTGATACATCCTGGAAGCGGAAGCAAGAATAAAAACCTTCCTTCATATTTTTACCTGAAACTCGGAGAACTGCTGGAAAAAAGAGGACTTCGTTGCGATTATTTATTCGGTCCAGTCGAAATAGAAAAGAAGGAGCATCTTATTTATCCTGAAGGGAAACGCGTAATTCCCAGTGACTGCGTCGAACTCAAAAAAAATATAATTGCGTCTTCCCTTTTCATAGGGAATGATTCCGGTCCAGGCCATCTTGCTGGATTCTGCGGAATTAAAACCATCTCAATATTTTTGAATAGCCTGCCAGAGAGATGGAGACCTCTTGGGAAAAATGTCGAAGTAGAGCTTATATATGACTATAAATCCTTGGAAGAGGCAATTATAAGTATAGGCAAAAGAGCTGAGACACTCACTTCCCGCAACATTTCTTGAATTTTTTTCCGCTGCCACACGGACATGGCTCGTTTCTTCCTACCTTCGGTACGCTCCTTTCAAAACTGACATTCACTTCAGAAGATTGCGGAGCATTCTGCTTTCCCCCATGCATCTGGGCGGACTGCGACTCTCCTGCTTCCGGCTCAGTTCCAAACTGCCCAATCTGTCCATGAACCAGATTTTGCGGCATTGAAGACAATATCTGCTCAAATACTGAAAGGCTTGTGGCGGAACGGAACATGTTGGACAGTATCTCCTTGTTGATAGCTTCCATCATCTCGCTGAACATCTTGAATGCTTCATGCCTGTATTCGACCAAAGGATTTTTTTGCGCGTACGCCCTGAGACCAACGCTTGATCGGAGATGATCCATGGCGTAGAGATGATCCTGCCAAAGGCGATCCAACGCGTCGAGCATTATATTGCGCTCCAGCCATTTCAGGGAGTCCGGGCTTTCTATCGATTCCTTTACCTGGTATACCTTCTCAATCTTCGAAATAACTGGAGCAACGCAGCTTTCCGTTTCAAAAGGCTGTTCCGGATTGAAAGCCGGCAGATCTTTTTCGCTAAAACCTATAGGGAAAACAGTGTTAAGCCATACCAGCAGATCTTCCGATTTGAATCCTACAATGTTCTTTCCGCTGAATTCACAGGCTTCTTCGACCTTTGATTGAACCTCATCCTCTAATATCTCAAAGAGTATCTCTCTAGGTGTTTCAGTTAAAAGTATATCCTTCCTAAGACCGTATATTACCTCTCTTTGCTTGTTCATCACGTCGTCGTATTCGAGAGTTCTCTTTCTTATCGCGAAGTGATGTTGTTCAACTCTCTTCTGGGCTGTCTCTATGGACCTGTTCAACAAAGGATGTTCGAGTTCCTCGTCCTCCTCAAGACCCATTCTGCTCATCAGAGATGATATACGATCCGAACCGAAAAGCCTCATCAGATTATCTTCCAATGATACGTAAAAACGGGAAGAGCCAGGATCACCCTGACGGGCGCAACGACCGCGTAGTTGTCTGTCTATTCTCCTCGAATCGTGACGTTCGCTCCCGATCACATGTAGTCCCCCGAATCCAGCCACTCCTTCTCCAAGTTTTATATCTGTTCCTCTGCCAGCCATATTTGTAGCGACGGTTACTGCGGACCTCTGCCCGGCCCTGGCTACTATGTCGGCTTCGGATTGATGATTCTTCGCATTAAGGACATTGTGTGGAATTCTCTCTCTCTTGAGCATTCTGCTCAGAATTTCAGAAACCTCAACAGAGATAGTTCCCAGCAGTACCGGCTGTCCTTTTTCATAGCATTCTCTAACTTCCTCTATGATAGCGTTATATTTTTCCCGTTTTGTCTTGTAAACCTTGTCGTTATGATCTTTTCTGACGCAAGGTCTGTTGGTGGGTATAACGGTTACATCAAGTTTATATATGTCGTGGAATTCGTTTGCTTCCGTTTCCGCGGTCCCAGTCATCCCGGCGAGTTTTTCATACATTCTGAAATAGTTCTGTATTGTAATTGTTGCGAGGGTCTGCGTTTCCCTTTCTATTCTTACATTTTCTTTTGCCTCCAGAGCCTGATGAAGGCCTTCACTGAATCTTCTGCCCGGCATCAATCTGCCCGTATGTTCATCAACTATCAGTACTTTGTTTTCCTGAACAACGTAGTGAACATCCTTTTCGTAAAGGCAATATGCTTTCAGAAGCTGTGAAAGGTTGTGAAGCATTTCGCTCTTTCGGGAAAATTCTTCCTGGAAGGACTGCTTCTTTTTAATCTTCTCCTCTGGCGGAATTTGACTGCTGTCTATTTCATGCAAGGCGAGGAGCAAATCAGGCAGCACGAACATCTCCGGATCGTTGGGGCTTATCGCGTTACGCCCTTTCTCGGTAAGGTCGGCTTCATGGCTTCTCTCATCTATCGAAAAGAACAAATCCGACTGGACTTCATGCAAAAGTCCTTTGTTTTGGTCGCTCCTGACATAAGATTCGGTTCTTTCAAGCTTCTTCAATATTTCTCCATCCTCTAGAATGTGCATCAACTGTTTATGGGTTGGCATTCCGAGTTTGACTTGGAAAAGTTTTATCAGCGCTTCTTCCTTGTCCTCATCCGATGAGTCTGTCTTCTCCAAAACCTCTCTGGCTTCGTTGATAAGCCTAGAGCAGAGGAAACTTTGCTTCTTGAAGAGTTCTGCGACAGGCTCCTTGAGTTTGTCGAACTGATGGGTCGAAACGGCGACAGGTCCAGATATTATAAGTGGAGTACGGGCTTCATCTATGAGAATGCTGTCAACCTCATCTATGATGGCATAATAATGATCCCTCTGAACAAGCTGAGACTTTGAGGATGCCATTCCCATATCGCGAAGGTAGTCAAATCCGAATTCGC
>CAZXAC010000081.1:0-10703 GCA_964638335.1 uncultured Lentisphaera sp.
CTTATGGCCTTTATGGTTTTCCGCACGTCATCGTTTCCGTAATAATACTCTAGGAGTCCCTTTCTGCCGATCTTGTATTGTATATTGAATACCGATGATATGTACGACACAGGAACTTCATTTTCCGACACGGCCTTCTCGGAAGCAACTAAGAAATTCACCTCTTTGCCATAGTGGGAAACCGTCCAAAGAATAGCATCAGATTCTTTATCGTCCTTATCTTTCACTTTAATCTTGCCCTCCTCAGACATCCCAACAAATATCTCCTGCACATCGTCCGCTGGGATTCTTATGATCCGCCCGTACGGATAAGGAAGTTTTAAGTGTATCCCCGCGAGCAACGGTTCTCCTTTTTCCATGACTCCAAAAGATTCCCTTATTCCAAGCTCATTCGGATATATCTGGACAAAACATGTCATCAGCCAAAGACTTGCCAACCACAGCATAAAAAGCGGTATTAGAGAAGTTTCAAAAATCCTGTACAGCCAAGTTCCGGAAATCTTGAAGCCGAATTGGTAGTCAAGCGTCTCAGCAATATTGCGCATCAATCCGCCGGGCTCGGTAAAAAGAGCAAGAAACCTGCTCTCAAAAACCGGTCTCTCCTCCATGCCGCCACGCGGACGATAAAATTCCATCACAAAATTAAGAAATAATTCCAAACCTATCAGAGCCAAAACAACAAAAAAAATATTTCTTGCGCGCTCATCCCACTCGGGATATCCAGCCTTTATGAGAAGTATGGATATCGACGCAAATGCGAAAATTACAGAAGACATAATAAGCCACGAACCAGATGCCCTAAGCCAGCGAAATTCCATATCCCTCGATTGACCTATCGCAAAAACTCCAGAGAAAAGACAAGCCAAAGAAAGCAAAAAACTAACAAAAGCAGCTTGAGCATGAACAGCCGGAAGAGGAGCCTCTACCCTAAATTGAACGTGAGAGTAATAGATATACAAAAAAGCAATGGCCGACAACACCTTCAGGACCGATATAACATATGGGGTATATTTTTTAAAGACTCCGAGGGAACGCCTAGCAACAAACATTACGTCTTCACCAACTTCAAGCGCGCTGCTTTCCTTTCGTTTCTGCAACAGTTCTTTCTCTTCCTCCTCCGAACGAGCCTTGAATTCAAAAGACGAAAGAATGAAGGATGATGCAGAGCTCAACAATACGTATATGAGCGGCAGAAGAGCTAAATTAAAGACATCCGAGCCAAACCAAGCAACCGAAACCCCTGAATAAGCGACGATCACAGTGAAAATAGCCGCCTCTATGAAAAAAAATGCGGAAAGACTTCCCAGCTTGGAAGCCTGATCTATACGATTCTGGATTTTCGTATTCACATTCGCTGACATTTATTACCAACCAATTGTTATAAAATTGAGCGTGAATATATCATTCTATCATTCATAATGCAAAAGGAATTGCGATATTCGCAAAACAAGAAAATCGCCAGATAAAAATATTAAACAACACTCAAATATTTTTCTCGGGCAACTCAGGGAATTCCCTTTCAAAACCCTATTTCACTGATTTCCCGCCGGTTTGGATTCTTCAGTTGCGGGCGGCAAAGAGGGAATCTCGGGCTCTTTGGAATTCTCAGAATACATTTGCTCTTGAACTTTGGCCCACATCAATATTATTTCCTCCCGGCTTTTCTTTGCTTTATCGAGTTCTTCCAAAAGCTTCAGTCTTTCCTCGGCAAACTTATCGCGCAAGGCAAGCATTTCCGCTTCCTTCGCCCTGTCTACATCGCCCATCGCATCTTGAAGTTCATTTTCAAATTCTATCTTCTGTTTTTCCACTTCGGTTTTAAGCAACTCCATCTCAGTTTTCAACATGGATCTTTCTCCATCTATCTCGATTAGCTTATCCTCGGCAAGTCTCTTTGATTCTTTGGTTTCCAATAACATATTTGAAAGTTCTTGTGACATGTTTAGGTATTTTAGCTTTTCCTTGTCAATGCCTTCCTTCTCCTCGGTTATGTTCCTTATCATCAGAAAACCAAAGATGCTTACGGCGGCAAGTATCAGTATCGTCGAGAATGCGGCAACATTCCATTTCGCCGAACGCTCAAGATTAATCCTGCTCTGCTTCTCAAGCTCGTCCATCCTGCGGGTCATTTCTATAAGCATGCTCCTAAGTGTCTCCGCCGCTTCGGCATTTATACTATTGCGATTTACCAACGCCGATCCGCCAACATTTGAAGATTTGGATCTGTCTTCATCCTTTTTTTCATCTTCTCCCGGCATCGCAACACCAGATCCCGAAAATTCCCCATGTATGGGATGCCTCTTCGCAAGCTCCTCCTCTATGTCAAAAGAAGAAAGTCCTTTGTCTCTCAACTCCTTGACTTCAAGCAAAAGCTCTACGGACTTGTCAGTGTAAATTTTTCTTTTCCCCTGAATCTTAAAATCTACGAAGACCTCGTATCTGGCAAGCCAGTCAGTAATTGTTGTTCTTGGAACATTAAGCTTCTCTGAAAGTTCAATCACCGTGTATTTTCCCTCTGAGCTCATTATATTATGCCCCTCCTGTTTTTTTTCTATTAATTTCCATTACCGCATCAACATCGCGGGAAATTTGCTCGCTGAGCATTCCCATTTCACTAAAATACCTTTGTTCTCTAAGGTAATTCCCAAATTTAACTTCTATCTCCTCTCCATATATGGAACCGGAAAAATTCAAAATGTGAACCTCTATTAAAAGATTTCTTCTTTTATTTTCATGTTTAACAGATTGCGCCCTGCCTATTGATATGGCGGACGGATATTCTGTTCCCTTGACAATCGCAGATCCGGAATAAACACCTTCCGGAGGAACAACACCATCTTTTATTTCAATATTCGCCGTCGGAAAACCCAAACCTTCGGAAGCAAATGATAAACCCGGAACAACCTTACCAAAAATACTGTAGGACCTTCCAAGCATTTTCTCCGCCAAAGAAAGATCCCCCAAAGCAATCGCACGCCTTATCGCAGAACTGCTTATTTTCCCAGATTCAGTCTTCAATTCCTTTATTATCTTAGACGAAAATCCCCTATTTTCTGCGAATTTCGCAAGAGTCTGCGTATTCCCAGCACCAGCTCTCCCAAAACGCCAACCCGAACCAACAAATACCGACAAAAGTTCTACTTGTCCCGGAGAAAGAAAACTCTCAAGAAATCCTTCAGGGGACAGCTTCGAAAATTCCTCCGTAAAGGCAATCGTTACAACTGCCGACATTCCAGCTTCCTTTAGCAATTCAAGTTTCTGATGATGCGGAACCAACAATTGAAGCTTCTGATCTGGCTTTATCAATAATCTCGGATGAGGAAAAAAAGTGACGGCCACAGGCAAAGATCCATTTCGACGAGACTCCGACGAAAGTTCGCCGAGCAAATGACGGTGCCCAAGATGAACCCCGTCAAAAACACCTATAGCAACGGAGACCTTTCTAATATTGTACTTATGTAGTTCATCAAGGGATGAAACCTCGATGATATCTTTATTTCTTAAATGCATTCGATTTTAGAATTTTTATTGGAAGAAAGATTGTCTTGTAAGCAAAAAAATCAAATATTTATATAATTTTTTCATTTGTTATACTGGAGGCAATTGCAAAATTGCCGCCGGAACGCCGGTCCTACTTGTCACGTCATCTTGTCCGGCGTAGCTGGAGGCGAAGGCGGATGACCGGCCTCAAAGCCAGCCATATGGCTGGCGATACTTTTAAAAGGCAATTATGCAATCGGCTCATACTGAAGTATTGCCGTCCCAAACAATTCCGTCAAGGTCTCTCTTATCTATTTGAGCTATGGGGGTACACAAGTCGGAATAGATTTCGTGCTTGCAATCACAATCGATTGAATTCATTTCTCCATACCGGAAGCAACCTGTCTCGGCGTAACATATTGCGAAGATGGATAGCGACCCCGAACTTTCCGCCCGTAGCTCGAGTGGCGTAGAGGAACCTGTATACCACGGCCCAGAGGGACGAAGAAGAATACCGACAAAACAGGTCTCAAACACATTTTTCACGTATGGAATCAATTTTATTTAGGACAAGAGTGCCGTCGGATAACTTCTTAGTTAATCAACAAACAGATAGAGAGAATCCCTGGTTCAGAGCTGAAGCTTCCATCGCATTTGACTATCTACAAGTTCGAGACTATCTTCGAAAAATTAAGGAGTGCTTGTCTTTTTCTTTGTTGTCGGAGCCGCTTTGGTGGTCTTTGGTGCAGGCTGATCAACTTTTGCAGACGACTCTTTTTTTCTTATGTAGGCGGATATCATTCCAAGGCTCTGTTTCATCTGAGCGTTTTCTCTTTTTAATTCCTCTATTTCTCTTGAGATTTTACTTGTTTCTTCCGTTACCGCCGAGATATTCTGGTTCTGCAGCTCTTCCGCCGCCTTATCCTCACAACCGGATAAAAATCCCAACGTCAAAACAGGCAGCAAAACCAATGCGAACTTTTTCACTTCATCCCCCTTTAAAAATATAATTAAAAAAATTCTGGGCGGAAAGATAGACAGCAAAAACAAAAATGTCAACAGCGAAATGAATGCTTTTTTAAAAAATTAAAAAAATCTTTCTAAATTAAAAAGAGAATCTTTCCGATATATTAAAGGTTAAAAAACTTCTTTGGCTCCGAATATGCAATTTTTTCTGCAAGCGGAACCGCCACATTCATAGGTATTTGCCCAAGATCAACCATCCTTCCCAACACATCAGAAAGAATTCTTCTGAACATCTCAAATCTAGATCCGTACGACAACAATTTTCTTGAGTCTGAAACCATTCCTGCGAAATTCGCGAACAAGTCCACTGAACAAATGTATTCAAGCTGTCTGCGCATTCCTATCGGAGTGTCGCAAAGCCACCACGCAGATCCGAGCCTAACCTTGGATCCAAAAGCTCTCGCCAAGGTCGTAAGCGTAGGTTGATGGCCGGGGTCTAGACAATAAAGAACAACCTTCAGACGGTCATCGAACCGATTAAGGAGTTTCGCTAGAGGCGGAAGCATATCTATGAAATGATCTGAAACATCACCTCCGGAATCCGGTCCGAGCCCCTTCATTAAGCTGTCCCTAACATCTCTTACAGCTCCAATATGTATTTGAAAAACCCAGTCCTTTTCGGCATCCAAACTGGCAAGTTCCCCAAAAATCCAATCTTTAAAAATCTGGGCTTCTGCCTTGTTTGGGATCACTCCAGTCTTAGCCATCTTGAATATTTTCTCGGCCTGTTCTTTGTTCCCCGTACCAGAAGGAGGCATATCAACTCCGTGATCGCTTGCAACACATCCAAATTCAGCAAAATAATCGTGCGATTTCCGCAGAACTTCCATAATTTCACCTACGGAATTTATTTCAGTTGCAAATCTTTTTTCGAATTTTGCAATGTATTCACTCCAACCCGGGGCAAGAATGTTCATAACTTTGTCTGGACGCCAAGTGGGCCTCACCAGCATACTTCCAAAATTTTCATTTAAAGCTGAGTGATGTTTAAGATCGTCTACCGGATCGTCGGTAGAACACATTGTTTCAACTCCCATTTTCCTTAGCAAATTTTGCGGTTTTTTGCTTTCCTTCTTCAAAACCTTCAACCCTTTTTCCCATATTTTATTTCCATTTTCCGGACTTATCAGTTCGTCTATTCCCAAGTAACGCTTCAAATCAAGATGCATCCATTCGTAAGCAGGATTCCCAGCTATCTCCGGGAAAACGGAGGAAAGCTTCAACCATTTTTCCTTGTTGTCTACGCTTCCAGTAATATGAGACTCCGGCACTCCTCTCTTCCTCATAGTTTCCCAAATATAATGATCCGTCGCGGCAAAGAGCTGCCAAAGGTCTGGATAATTCTCGTTTGCCGAAATTTCCGCGACATTCGCATGATTGTGAGGATCAACTATTGGAAGAGATTTTATCTCTGAAAATATTTCTCTGGCTGACCTTGAAGACAAAAGGTATTTCTTGTCGGAAAGGAAACCGCTCATTAGGAAAACTCCATTTTTTGTTTTTGATTTTTTTGTCTTTCGGGAAGAATTAAGCGGAAATATCTCGAATGATAAAGCCACATAACTTCTCAAACCTTGCCAATAGCCTTCTTTATGTGCTCAGGAACTTCCGAATAACTTTTAAAGCTCATCCTCTGTCCATCAACTATCACATTGTATGTACTGGACATGCTTTCAATTCCCTCTAATTTTTCTATGCTATCCCTTATTTCGGGAGGCATATCGTCTTTAGAGTCAAATATTTTATATTCCCCATTGTGCTTTATTATGTAATGCTCTTTCGGAAGTTCCTTGCGTATTGGCATCGTGTGAGAAATCTCATCCTCATCCTGTCCCAAAAATCTAGCCTGAGAGCAGTTCCCCTCAGGTTTTTTTTGCCAAAAAAATTCTTGATAAAACCCATATTTTTCTCAAGCTCATTCTCAACACTTTGCATTTTACACTAAAAAAGCGCAAAAGTCAACAGGAAAAAAACGTTTTCACTGATATATTCATCCACCAGCGCGAAGCAAGAGAAAATCGTGTAAGGAGAAAAAATGGAAATACATCCGTCAGCCGTCATAGGCAAAAACGTAAAAATAGGGCAAGGATGCCGTATCGGTCCTTATTGTGTGATAAAGGACGACGTGGAAATCGGAGAAGACACCGTAATAGAACCCTATGTGCATATCGGCAGATACACAACCATAGGAAAAAACTGCAGAATCTATCCTGGAGCAGATGTGGGTGATGAACCACAGGATCATTCTTTCAGACCCGGAGTCGTTTCATATACCGAAATAGGCGACCACACCGTGATAAGGGAATATGTGACCATACACAGGCCTCCATCAGAAGGGCTAAAGACAATAATAGGCAATCACGTACTGCTAATGAGCTTCGTGCACGTAGCTCATGACGTAATAATCGGAGACAGGGTGACCATAGCAAACCACACCGCCTTAACAGGACACGTGCAGGTTGAGCCAATGGCCGTAATCAGCGGGTACTGCATGATACATCAGTTTTGCAGGATAGGATCTTTGTCCATGATAACCGCTGGAGCAAGGATAAGACAAGACATCCCTCCGTATTGTCTGCTCGGCGAAAATGATTACATATACGGACCAAACGTTATAGGCCTTAGACGCGCAGGCATGAATCAGAAACAGAGAATGGACATAAGAAAGGCCATAAAGACGTATTTCTTCCAAGACATCAACAAGAGCGCCGCCTTGGAATTGATAATCTCCGAAATAAATTCTCCTGAAACTTCACATTTCGTCGAATTTATTAAATCCTCCAAGCGCGGGATAATGCCTGGAAGAGCAAAGTATGTTGAAGAACAGGATATATAAAAATTCGCGTGTGTTGTGAAAAATATACATCTGAAATCTTTGCCTAAACGGGAAAAAACTGTATAATTAGGCTTTTGGCTTTGAAATAAAGAATTTGGAGAAAACCCGAAATGAAGTTCATCTGTCCATTCTGCAGGTCGATACTGAATGTCGACAACAGCGATCTTGGAATAGATGTTCAGTGCGGACAATGCGGAGAGATAAGCAGAGCACCCCTATCTCAAATCAGCTCAAATGTTGTGATTGGAAACGACTTCGTCGTCCTAGAAGAGCTGGGAAGAGGAGGGATGGGAATAGTATATCTAACACACCAAATATCGCTGGACAGACCGGCAGCCCTAAAAATTCTCGCAAAAAAATACGCCGACAACAATGAATTCATAGCTGGTTTCATCAAGGAGGCCAGAGCCGCGGCAAAACTCAACCATCCAAACATAGTTCAGGCATACGCTGTAGGTGAGGATTCCGGAGTCTATTTTTTCGCCATGGAATACATAGAAGGCGAAACTATGAAGGAAGTTCTTAAGAAGCAGAATATTATCCCCGTTGAAAATGCAGTGGAGATAATAAGACAAATTGCGGACGCTCTTGATTTTGCCTGGAAGGAACAAAGACTTATCCACAGAGATATAAAACCAGACAACATAATGATTGTTTCCAAAAATCAGCGGGCAAAACTCGCCGACTTGGGTCTTGCAAGGGTTGCCGGGGAAATAGACGACTCGAAGGAAGACGAAGTCATGGGAACTCCCCAATACATAAGTCCAGAAGCTCTTACTGGCTCTCCGATGGACGTAAGGAGCGACATATACAGCCTTGGCGCGACTTTCTATCATCTGCTCACCGGGGTTTTTCCATTCACTGGGAAAACTGCGCTTGAAATAGCTAAGAAACATTTACAGGAACCTCTTAAAAATCCAAGGATAGTCCACCCCGAAATTCCCGAAGCAGTAGCAGATATAGTGATGAAAATGATGAATAAAAATCCCGACGATCGCTATCAGACTGCGGAAGCCTTGGTAGAGGACCTCAGATTGTCCAAAAAGGGAGTTTCACCGAAAAAAGGCAAGCCTGTTGTTTTTCATACTGGACAGATGAAAGCCATAGTTCCTACATCAACCTCTACCCAGCGCATGTCAACTTCAAGCTCAAACCTAGGCATGGGGTCAAGTACACTAAGCGGAAAAATAGACACAGGAGCCATAAGAGCGGCGAAGGAAAAAAAATCCGCAAGAATATTCGCTCTCCTTATCCTTACATGTATTCTGATTCTTGCTGGCGTTGCGGGATTCGCAATATGGAAGCATCAGAAAAAAGGAGCGAAGGCAGAAGAAACGACAAAACCTGTCACCAAAAAAACGCAGGACAAAATTATCCTAAAGCCTCCTGAAAAAAAGGAACCGCAAAATACGGAATATACAGAAACGGTCGCCAAAATCATTGAATTCGCCAAAAAAAATCCGGATTCTCGCTCTGACATACTGGTAAAGTGCGATATGTTTTTAGCGAAAAACCAAACGCCATCATACAAATGCGACAGAGATGCCTTGAACGCTTTGCTCGCAATATTTGTTCCTCTTGATGAAAAATACAGACTGTCTGAGGCCAGAAAAAGGGAAAGGGCTTCATATGAGGCAACTATAGAGAAATTCATGGAAGAGGAGAGAAGGAAAAAATTGAACGAAGAAGAAAAACTTAAGATATTGCGCAAAGAAGAGGACATGGCAAAACTTCAAAAACAGAGGATTGAGGAAATGAAACTGAAGCTGGAGGAATACGCCATGACACTAGAGCGCAAAAAAGAAGATTTAAGCTACAAGACCCTGGTCCAAACGGCGGAGAAAAGAGACTTCCTCGCGGCACTTGCAATTCTTGATGAGGCAAGGAACGAGCCAGACTCCGTCGAAGTGGAATTCAAGGACAAGGCCAGAGATTTTGTGAAATGGGTTGAGAATTATAAGAATTTCGTCGACAAGGCTAAAGTTTTTTCCGAAAGTCTCGCAAATAGATCCGATAACGCAATAAAAATCAACATAGAGGTAAGGCCCGGCGCTTATGGGAAAGTCCAAAAAATTCTAAATGGAGAGATTTTTATAGAAACATCGTCTAAAAAAATAGAAAAAAATTCTCTCATGAAAATCCCTGTTTCCCAATATAAAAAGATCGCATATAAACTAACATCAGATGCTGATGCTCCATTCTTGGCAATGTTGTTTTCAGGAGGGTTCGAAGGACTTGTGCAATTGGATGCTAGTCCAGAAATAAAAACTGAGTCTGACAAGATTGTAAAAGCATATCTGAAGGGAAAAATAAACAACATAAATAATTCTCCGGAGAACACAGACAAGCTTAAGGAATTAAATCTTCTAAAGGTCAAATACGGCAGACTTCCTCAATACAAAGAAGCGGTGGACGGTGCAGGCAAATGAAGATACTCCACTTCTCCGACTCTCATGCCGGAGCTCCAGCGGAAGAATGGAGCTCCTATCTTGACAAGCGCTGGGTTGGAATATTTAACTACTGGTTCAGGCGCAGATTCCAACACGATCAAAAAGTTCTAAAAAAAGCCGCAGAAATAATGATCAAGTCCGATGCGGACCTTATAATATGCTCCGGAGATATCACTTCAACGGGGCAACCTTCAGAATTCAAAAAAGCCCTCGAGATATTAGAACCTCTCGCAAAAAGCAAACGAATGCTTTATGTCCCGGGCAATCATGATTTTTATGTCTTCGACGAAAAATGCAATAACGCAATGAGGGATGCATTCCTAGTACTCAACAATAACACTTTGACAATGTCGGATCTTCCCGCAAAAATAACTTACGACGAATGCGATATAATCATTGTAAATGAGAGTTGGCCCGCAAATCTCATATCTTCGTGCGGATCTGTAAAGAAAAAAGATTCCAACTTGATCGAAAATATGCTCAAGATTAAAGACAAACCTGTTATTCTACTGGGGCATTATCCTCTAATAGAGGATAGGCCAATTATGAGGTTGAGACACCGCCTTTGGGGACAGGAAAGGCTTTCTAAAATGCTGCGCGATGGCAAGATAGATATTTCTCTTTGCGGACATGTTCACAGGCCGTATCAGATGCAGCTAGGAGACAGGGGCAGAGGAGAGTATTGCTCTGGTTCGGTGACAAAGAATGCCGTAATATCCGAAATCATCTACGACAAAGAGGTGGATGTTTTCTCTCATAAATTGATAAAAATCTGAAATTTTGTATACCAATATTAGATAAGTGAGCCGATTGCATAATTGCCTTTTAAAAGGATCTCCAGCCATATGGCTGGCTCTGAGGCCGGTCATCCGCCTTCGCCTTCCGTCTTCGCCTCCAGCTACGCCGGACAA
>CAZXAC010000082.1:0-10657 GCA_964638335.1 uncultured Lentisphaera sp.
TCGTTAGAGGAAACGCCACAAAAATAGACTCAAGGCTGATATCCGAATATCTGAATTCAGGTCGTTCAATCCCCTACCCCGAGCAGTCAAGAAGCTTTGAAGGAGCTCTCACGGATGCCTTTGAGTCGGGGGTCTTTGAAAACGTCTGGCACTGCGATATCCGTTCACTTTATCCATCAATCCTTCTCGCAGGCGGAAGAAATCCCGCGCGCGACAGCGCAGGAGCGTTCATGCGGCTTCTGGCGACCCTCCGGGATTTCAGGCTTCTGGCGAAGGACGAAGCGAAAAAATCATCGCAGCAAGAGCTCCGGGAATTCTACGACGCCCTCCAAAGCACCTTCAAAATATTGATAAATTCTTTTTACGGTTATCTTGGTTTCGCGCAAGGATGCTTCAATGACTACGCCCTTGCCGCCGCTGTCACTGCGACAGGAAGAGAAATACTAGGTTCCATGACAGACTTCCTCCGCAAGGTTGAAGCGAAAGTTATAGAGATAGATACGGATGGGATATATTTTCAACCTCCTCAAGGAGTTAATTCTCCGGAAGAAATGCAGAAAAAAATACAAGGAATACTGCCTCAAGGAATAGACGTGGAACTCGATAATATATACAAATCAATGTTCTGTTATAAGAGCAAAAACTACGCACTTCTGAACATGAATGACGAAGTCTCCGTTACGGGTGCGGCTCTGAAGTCCAGAGGATTGGAACCGTTCCAACGCGAATATATGGGCAAATTCATAGAAAGATTGTTGAAAAAAGACTACTCCGGAATAAGAAAACTCTCGGAGGAATATCGCAAAATGATAAGTTCACGGCAAATGCCGCTTGCGAAATTCGCAAAAACGGAGACTCTGCAGGAGTCTGTCGAATCCTATTCGAGAAAACTTTCCGATGGCAGCGGAAGACGCAGCGCGGCATACGAACTTGCGATGAAGGCAAACCGCAGATACAAACAGGGCGACCAGATAGCTTACTATGTGAACGGAAACAAAAAAAATGTGTCCGTGGTGGACAATTCAAGACTGCTCAAGGATGCCCCTGAAATAAGAGATGAAAATACCGAATATTATCTCGCTAAATTTGATGAGATGGAGAAAAAATTTTCCATTTTTATCCCAGAAAATGAGAAAAGCATGAAACAAGAGGAAGATTTATTTGTCTAATCTTCCTAATGTTTTATAATCTAAAGGAGGGTCAAATTATGAAAAAGAAAATATTCATTTTACTTGCGCTTCTCACCGGATTTTGTTATGGAATTTTCGAGAATAGTGTTTTCGCAGACATAAAAATTCTGCGCTCCATGGAAGAAACTCTTAGCTCCGTATCCGAAAAAAGCTTCCAGTCCGTCGTTGTAATAACAACTACAAAAAAAGTGACTCCTCGCCGGACACCTTTTGATTTTTTACCTAATTCTCCATATTTTGAAAGATTCAGACGCCGCATGCCACAACAAGAAAACAACAGCCCAGAACTTTTAGGAGGTGGATCCGGATTCCTAGTAAGTCAAGACGGATATATAATAAGCAACCACCACGTAATCAAGGACAGCGACGAGATATCAGTACGGCTTAATGACAAAAGAGAATTCAAGGCTGACCTTGTAGGCAGTGACCCAAAAACGGATATTGCCGTCTTGAAAATAAATGCCGATAAACTTCCATTCCTTGAGTTTGCCGACTCAGACAAAGTTAAAATAGGAAATTTCTGCATTGCTGTCGGAGCCCCTTTCATGTTGGATTATACAATGACATTTGGCATTGTAAGCCAAAAAGGTCGACAGGTGGGAATGAACTTTTATGAAAGTTACATACAGACCGATGCAGCGATAAATGTAGGCAACAGCGGAGGTCCCCTTCTGGACGTAGAGGGCAAAGTAATAGGAGTTAATGATTTCATAGTTTCAGGAAGTCCGTCATCTCCCGGCAATATCGGGCTAGGTTTCGCAATACCATCTAATATGGTTAAAAATGTTTATGAGCAAATCGTCAAAAATGGCTCAGTGATAAGACCATGGGTCGGAATAGGAATGGATGATCTTGGCAGTGAAGCTAAGAAGAGCTACAGTATTGAAAATGGCGTTCATGTAAGGGAAGTATATGAGGGAAATCCGGCCGACAAAGCGGGAATAGAGCCCGGAGATATTATATTATCGGTGTCCGGCAGTAAAGTTGATTCAACTCGGGAGGTACAGGAAGCAGTCCTAAAACATAAGCCCGGCGACATTATAAAGTTTGAAATCACTAGGGATGGGAAAAAACGGGAGATCTTGGTAACGGCGGCGAAACAAGCGGACAATATGGACATTGGAGGAGAATCCACTGGATTTGAAGGCGAAGAAGCTTATGACTTCGGAATGAAGTTCGGCGAAGAAAATGGACAGTTGATTGTGTCAGAAGTTTTGGATGGCAGTTACGCCCAAATCGCCGGAGTAGAACCGGGTTATTCCGTAATATCAGTGAATAAAAAAATTGTACGCAATCTAAGTGATTTGAAGGCCGCTCTCAAAGAATCTAAAGACGAAATTTCAATAGTTCTTTCAGACGGGACAAGAAGGAAAATCTTTGTAATTAAAAAATAATCCGATTACTTCGAAAAAAGGGAAAAGAATTTCATGGACCACAAAAGAGAATCTGCTGGGTGGTTCATGAAATTCGCGCTTTTATTCCGCTCACTGAGGAACAGGAATTATCTTCTTTTTTTTGTGGGTCAAGGAATATCTCTCATAGGAACTTGGATGCAGATGACGGCAGTCGCCTGGCTGATTTGGCGTTTAGAACACAACGCATTTCTGCTGGGACTCGTGGGATTTACTGGAAGAATTCCGGTGTTTGTAATGGCTCCTTTTGCAGGCGTGTTGATCGACCGCATGAACAAGCATCGTCTTATTATCATCACTCAGATATTTGCGATGTTGCAGGCATTAATCTTGGCCGGACTGATGTATTCAGGACAAATAAGAATATGGCAAATAATAATACTCTCCTTAATTCTTGGATTCGTAAATGCCATTGACATGCCATCTAGGCAATCCTTCTTGGTGCATATGATAGGACGCAAAGAGGATTTGACTAACGCAATAGCGCTCAATTCAATCTTGGTCAACAGCGCACGCCTCATAGGCCCTTCGGTCGCCGGATTTCTTATTGCCGGATTTGGAGAGCAGCTTTGCTTCCTTTTAAACGGGTTAAGCTACATAGCCGTAATAGCGTGTCTTCTTATGATGCGTGTAAAACCCTTCATGTCGAAAGAGAAAAAATCAGATTTCTTCGAAAAATTCCGAGAAGGATTACATTACGCTTGGGACTTTAAACCCATCCGTTCAATGCTTCTACTCCTGTTTCTTGTAAGTTTATTCGGAGCTTCTTACGCACAACTTCTGCCTGTCTTCGCAGGAAAAATACTTAATGGAGACGCCCGCACTCAGGGGTTTCTTATCTCTGCAGCCGCCGTCGGAGCTCTCTGCGGCGGAATCTATCTTGCGTGGCGTCCGAGCGTACATGGACTCGGGAAAATACTAGCCATATCTCCGGCGGTATTCGGAGTCGGATTGATAGGACTCGGATTATCAAAATTACTCTGGCTGACAATACTTATAATGCCCGTAATCGGGATAGGAATGATGGTTCAGATGGCATCAACAAACACCCTTATACAAACCATCGTCGACGATGACAAACGCGGAAGGGTAATGAGTTTTTATTCGATGGCATTTATGGGAACGGTTCCAATAGGAAGCCTTTTCGCCGGAACTATTGCGCAATTTAGCGGAGCACCTTTTATGGTGATTTTCGGCGGTTGTTGCTGTATTGCCGGCTCATTGGCATTCTCCAGACAGGTGCCCTCGCTACAAAAAATCACAACCCACACAGATATTCGCCAAGAAATGGTCCCGGAATCCTGAAAACATCTTCAGTCCGCATATTTCAGAAATAAATCGCCGTCGCTATCGTAATCGCTATCGTAAAACGAGTTCAATCTATTACGAATACGATTACGATGCCGACACCGATTCCGACCTGTCTCTGCGTAGCATAATGCGAAGACGGATGCCGACCCCGACTTGTCGCACGTAGCTAGAAATAAGCGGGTCATGTTTTTCTTACTTGTATCTTGGCATTCAGGCTCTGAAGTTTTCCGACTATATTCTCATAGCCTCTCATTATCACATCGGCATTTCTTATTACGCTTTTTCCCTTTGCGCATAGCGCTGCTATCAGCATTGCCATGCCGGCCCTGATATCCGGGCTTGACATTTCCGCTCCGTACAATTGGGAAGGTCCGTTTATCAAAACCCTGTGCGGATCGCATATTAGGGCATTTGCGCCCATGGATATAAGCCTGTCGACAAAAAATATCCTCGACTCAAACATCTTTTCAAAAAACAATGCCGAGCCTTTCGCCTGCGTCGCCATAACTATAGTACAGCTCATCATATCAGTGGGGTATTGGGGCCATGGTCCATCGGATATCACCGGAATTGCGTTGCCAACCTCCGGATTTATCTTCAGTCGTTGTCCACCCTGAAATTTTACAAAATCCTTTCTGATTTCCATCTTGGCGTTGAACTTTTCGAAAACCCTTCTTGTCATCCATAACGATGAGGGCATTGTCCCGTTGATTTTGATTTCTCCTCCGACGGCCGCCGCAAGAGCCAAGAAACTTCCAGCTTCTATGTGATCTCCCCTAAGAGTCCACTCCGCCCCGTTCAACTTCTCCACTCCGTCCACGGTCAAAGTATCAGATCCCAGACCTGATATTTTCGCTCCCATCTTTACAAGGAGTTCTCCGAGCTCAGCAACGTGCGGTTCTGATGCAGCATTCCGGATCACTGTTCTTCCCTTCGCGAGGACCGATGCCATCAAAACATCCTCGGTAGCCGTCACGCTAGCCTCGTCAAAGAAGAGTTCCCTGCCCTTTAGGCATTCCGCCTGAAAAACATATTTCCCGTCGAGTTCTGCAAATTTCGCACCGAGACATTTAAGTCCATAGAAGTGGGCGTCGAGTCGTCTTCTTCCGATCCTGTCCCCGCCCGGAGCCGCGATCTTCGCGCTTCCACATCTTGCGAGCAATGGGCCAGCGAAAAGTATCGAAGCCCTCAGCTTTGAAGAAAGTTCTTCAGATATTTCGGTCCTAATTATTTTTGACGCCTTCAGTGTAAGCACTTTCCCAATGAAACTTGATTCCACGCCTAGGGAGGCGGCAATTTCAATCATGCTTCGAACATCGAGTATGTCGGGAGCATTGCGCAGGATGAGCTCTTTATCGGTAAGCAGCGAAGCCGCTATCATAGGCAGTATCGCGTTTTTATTCCCTGATATGATTATTTCACCGTTTAAAGTATTTCCGCCTTCAACTACAAATTCATTCATATTTTCACCATATTGAAATTGATTTTGTTCGAAGTTTTCTCGCCGTGTTGAGATCTTCACTTTTGAAAAGTTTGAATGGCGCTTCAGATTCGAATTCCGGTATTCCATGAATCTTGCCTTTCAGATAGCTTTTTAGGGCATCTGCCATTATTTCCAATCTTGCTGAAAGCCCGGCGAGACGGAAGTCCATCTCCTCTAGCCCAAAGGGTTTTCTTTCTTCCAGCCAGAGGCTCCTGTAAAGATGATGGAATTTTTTCAGTTTCTTGGCGAGTTTTTTCGCTTCAGATACATTCTTTTTCAGCTTCTTTCTCTTTTCAGGATAATTCTTTTTGATATCCTGAGCCAAGGCTATCTTGCCAGAGCTTATCGCGCAGAATAGAGACGCCATCTGGTAAAGTTTTGAATATGAGGAATCCCCATGATAACGACAGCCAAAGAATTTAGACATACCTTTCATAACAAGCCTGTCGTTCTTGCCAGGGATCAGACAGCACAACGGAGTAAGCGGATCCTCGTAAAAGAACATTCTTGGATTTGCTTTGAAATTTCCCTGTGAAACGTTTTCTGGAACTCTTCCAGGAACTTCGAACTTTGCGAATTTCGCAACATCAATCTTGCAGATTCTTTCCGCTCTTAGCTTGTAAAACTGTTCTTCCGGCTGAGGCTTTCTGCATGCGGCGAAAAAATAAGACAATGCCAGCCAGCAGGAACTAAGGAGACACTCCGAACCGTCATCGCCCCATAACGTCATCATTACTTTATCCATCTTGCACCGATGGATAACGTTCATCATAGGTCCGGCAGTCTTCCGCATTTTAGCCACGTCAGGGAAAAAAAGCGACCATGTCCAAAGACCGGGAGAGCTGATACAATCGAAACCGCTTTTTTTTATTTTATCGAAGTCTCGCTCATAGATTGTCTCATCTTCATTATGATAATTCCAATAGTTGAGCGTCACATTTTTTGGGATAAGCGAAATTTCCTCGTCGCTCATGGCCGCTTCTCCGGAACGACCTAAAACGAAGTCGCCCCATATGACAGGCTTAAGACCTTTTTCATCGCAGATCTTTGCGACTTTCGCAACGTACTCCGCGTATATCCTTCTCGGATTCACCGGAACGCCCGGAGTAAACGAAGCTCCGCGGCCTATTCCCCACGTCTCATCCATTCCAAGATGGATAATTTTTGATTTGTAAGGTTCGGAGGCTTCCGAAATAAGCTTGGACACGAAATCAAATGTTTCCGGCAGAAGAGCGTTGAGAACACGATCATTGTCTTTCAGATTTCGATAATTCGAGTATTTCAATATCTGCTCGAGATGACCTAGTGTCTGTATGCATGGAAACATCGTAATCCCGAAACGTTCGGCGAATTCCACTAGGTCTCTGATCTCATCTTTCGAATAGGCTCCCCTTGCGAAACCAATCAGTGGTTCGCCGTCAACCTGATAAGTATCCTCGGTATAAAGACAAAAATAGTTCATTCCCATGAGAGACATGCGTATCAATGCCTCCTTCAGGAAGGAAATCTTAGGAACGGCATTTCTTGAACAGTCCAGCATGATCGCCCTGAAATTTATCGGGTGGCGAAAGCTGCTGTGAATATCTTCCGATATCAGATCGCCAAGAGCGGTGCAAAGATGGGAAATGTCGGAATATCTTATGACCACCTTCTCCCGAGATAAACTGACTTCGAATCCACAATCATCACATTCGGAGACTTCCACCGGAAGTCCATTCCGCAAGGAAAAATCATCAGGAAACACTTCACACAAATATTCTCCGAATGGAATCTCAGATACGTTGTATTTCATGCGTCATCTCCTGATAAATATTGGATTCGAAAGTAATTCTCCGGCCTGCTCCGAAACAATAATCAGCCTTACAAAATTCATCTTTCCTAACTTATCTTTCGGGAGCGGCATTTCCAGCAAGAATTTTCTTTCGGATATCTTCTTCGAAACAAGTTCTTCTCCGTTCAGGATAATCCGCAATTTGGCTGAACTTCTGTTGGCGGTTTTACCTGCAATAAATCCCTCTATGAGGAGTTTTACCTCCTGTTCTTCGCGTACAAGGACAGTCCCACCGGAAGAAGCGGAATTCCCATCTTGACACAACACAGAAAAATTATCAAGAACTATTTCATTTTCTCCCGACTTCGCCACCGCATAACAATTCCCATCTATCATTGCGGAGCTGATATTTTTAGAATTTTTCTCTTTTGTCTTCTCCATTAATACGACTGTCTTTATGTAGTCGAAAGGAATATTTTCGTAATCCTTGTGATAGTCGAGCTCTCCGAATATGAACGGAGGAGAATTTCTCTTGCCGTCGCAATATTGGCGAAGGGCTATATCCCATTCCCTCCCGGGCAGATGCGCTGTCCTCGCGTCACCGTATATTCCAGCGAAGCCATCGTAATTGAAGCTATCCGTTATCATGTCGTGATATTTTTCGGTGACCAAGCGGACTCCTGATATTTCAACAGCGGATCTCGCCTCAGGAGACGACCACGACACGCCCACTTTATCCCCCTTGACAGCTTTTACGTGGTCAATCAGTTTTTGGAATGGAAGTCGGCCATAATCCGAATAGGGGTCAAAACCCGGATCAGATATAAAAGGTCTATTGTCTACAGTCCATATTATTGAAACTGCGAAAATCGCAAACGCGATAATTTTTCTTATCTTCGATGATGCTCCGTAATATTTGTTTCCCTGGGCATCGTCGTATATTACTTTTCTCCTCATGAGAAGAAGTCCGGGAATAATCAGAATGAGAGGATATAATTTTTTCAGTATTGATAGAGGATTACGCTCCCATGAACTATTATGTATGACAGGCAATCCGCAGAGAAAGTCTCCATCCAAATCACCAAAAAGCGTCAACTGCTGGGAGAACTGCCTGCATTCGAGCTTTGAATCGCTTGTATTGCGCCTCCAGCGATAATGTGGGGCGACATCTATTCCCTTTATCAAAATTAAAGATTTATCGTTCTCCTCAACTTTCTCTATAAGTTCCAAATAATTTTCAATCCCGTATTTGCGGACCGATGGGCGTTCTTTTGAAAGTTTCAGTAAATTCCTAAATGGAGGGATTCCATATTCACAGCGTACAAGGAATTGATCGCTTACGACAAGAAAATCCATATTGGCTCTCTTGGCTTTTTTTGCGATTTCCGCAAGACTTTTTTCTCCAGCGCTGATATCGGTGTTTATCCTAAAAACCCCCTCAACACGAGCGTAAGCGGAACTATTTTCATCCGAGCAAAAGGCAGAAAAAGCCGTCAACACGATTAAAATAAAAAAATAATAGTGCTTCACTTGCGCCTCGCAATCGGATTATTCCCCATACTATAGCACGAATAGAACACGCGGAAACCGCAAAAGGGAAATTCATAATTTGGATTTAGCTCATTTTGCGTGTTTCGTAGTTTAAAACAAGGAAGATGCGTCCGCAAGAGGGGTTGCACTTCGCAGTTGAAGCTAACAAGTCTACCCGGTAGACTTTTGTTTAAGTGTTTATTAATCAAGCATTTAAAACAAAAGAATTCCGCGACATAATTGTTTTTGGTGCTTGAAAGACCATTGCTATATTCTGAGTTGCAATGCTGTTCTCCAATATTTCGATGGCGGCATCCATCTCAGCTATAACCTCCGGTGGCATGGCTTTAATCTGAGCGCCGTATCTGCGCAAGGCCTTCAGCTTTGAGAGGAAAACCCTGAGGCTGTCGCCGGTAGTTTTGCGTCCTCCTCCTTTGCGGATGCGAGATGTCTCCCCTTTCCGAAGAGACCCGTCCAATGCCTTTTCCTTGAGTTTTTCCAGAGCAGTTCTTTTCGTTGGCGTAATATTATCTCTTGAAAGTTCAGTTTCAATAAAGATCATGTCTGCGACATCGGTGAGGTCAGGGATATGGCCCTTGGGCTTCGGTTCGAGCCATTCCTTGTGGTATTTTGCTATCCAGTCGTGCACCTGGAGGTAGCGGTAGAGGGAGGCGCGACCGAGATTGAGACGTTTCGCCGCGTAATCCTCAATATCCGGATGATGAAGCACTTCGTAGAGTTTTTCGTCACGGACCTTCGCAAGTCCTACAGCTACCCGGATGTATGATATCTGAGCATTCTTGAGATGCCCCTTCAAGAGCCAAGTCGTCTGCAATGCATTCTGCACCTTCTGCTGAAGAGGTGATTTCAACTTACCCATATTTGCCTCCCTATTGTTTCCTAAAATCTAACAGATAATCTCTGTCAATGAAAAAAACAAATCCATCCCATAAAAAAATCTTCGCAAAGGGCATCCCCCCTCGCATCTTGAAATCCGCCGCCCACTGTCCGCGAAAATCGCAACCGACAGAGCCTTAATCCGTTTGAAAAGGATAAACCGATTACCCTTTTTTCTTAGTTTGCTTTGATTTATCCTCCCAGCGGCTTGTCTTTGGATTCCATTCCATAGCGGATGGCAGTTTTACCTCGGACGGAAAAAGGACGGGACAGAGAAAGTCTGCAATGTCCGCAACGACTTCCGGGAATGATTTCTCATGCTTCGCCCCGATCCTGCGCAGAAAGCCTTTCCACTGCGCCCCCTTGTCCCGAGCCTCCCCAAATTCCGCAGTAAGTCCGACCGGCATTTTCAACGGCATGGGACAGCTCCTCCTAGAAAAAGTCGCCTCGATGGATTTTCGCAAAATTCCAGCATCGAAGGGGAAATGCCGCGTCAGCGTCCAGATGTCGAAGTAGTCCTTCATACGGCTGTTGCCCATGCCTCTCTCAACCATAGCCTGGAATTTTTCGGCAATCATCGGCTCCTTTGTATATGTCAAAATCTCAGGAGATGGAAAAGAAAGAAGCGTCGGAAATTTCTCAACTTTGAAAGGAACTTCCACTGCATCGCCAATACCAATGTCAATTTGAACGGTGATTTTTGCCGTTCCCAATTTTGCGAGGATCATCAGCCTCTTTCCAACATATTCATCTTCCGCCCGTATGTCTTCTACTGCAATACTGTCTTTGTCGAAAACAAGGCCGTCCGGCTCCACTGGCGTTTCAATGATCTGCACGAACATTTCCCTGACGGATTCTGTGGACATATTTCCGCACCAGAGCAAATCCATGTCCTGGGTGGGACGATGAATTCTCGCATCCCAAATGGCGAACATCATCGCCCCCTTGAGAATGAATCTGTCCCTATGCCTACTGCGGGACAGCCTAAAAAGAAGGCGCTCTATGGCATAAAGCTTAAGCGTCCGGTTAGGATCGAGATTTCTTGCACGGACAAGATTCATCA
>CAZXAC010000083.1:0-10550 GCA_964638335.1 uncultured Lentisphaera sp.
GTTTTGCGCGTGGTAGCAAGGGCGAGATAGGGCTTATGCAGGTCATGCGCGAGTGGGCGGTATCCGATTGGGCGAAGGCGAATGGTGTTGCTGTTCCGCCTGAAGCTGCGTTATATTCTCCGCGCCTGAATATAGAAGTGGGAACTTGGTATCTTGCGAAAGGGTTGCGCAAATGGCGGAATTACAAGGAGTATGAGGCACTTGCACTTGCTGAATACAATGCGGGAGGCGTTGTGAAAAAATGGAAGCCTCCGGAATATGACGGTGATGTTTTGAGCAGGATAACATATGCATCAACGAGAGACTATGTTTCTTCGATAATGCGTAAATACGAGGAATATTCAATCCACAGGGAGGCGGAATGAAACACTGGAAAGTTCTCTTATTTCTTCTTCTTAGCGTTGTGATTACGTCTCAAGCCATTATATGCGCTGAAAAAGAGTCTGATGACAAGGTAGTGTGGAGATTCGATTTTTCCGCTCCGGACGCTCCGGAAAGGTTCTCAAAGGAATGGTCATTGGAGAAGAAATTCATGACTAAGGCGGCGAAATTTTATTTTAAGACGGAAGGTGGAGAAACCTTTCTTAGGATGGATGCGGAAAGAGCGTCGGCGAGCGTAGTTTCCAATCCGGAAGGATTCAAGCCTTCTGATGCGCCCAGGATTAGATGGTGCTGGCGTGCGGTGAAACTTCCTGAGGGCGCCGACGGAAGACTAAAAGATAAGGACGATCAGGCGGTAGGTCTCTACATCGGGAGCGGCGGAGTCTTTTCGAAGAGCAGTATTTCATATCGTTGGGACAGCGAAACTCCCGTCCCATCCGAGGGTAATTGTTCATACGGGGGAGGCTCTATAAAAGTTCGTTGGTTCACACTGAGGAACAAGTCGGACAAGATTGGCGAATGGATTGTTGAAGAAAGAGATTGGTTGTCGGATTACAAGAATGCCTATGGCGAGCTGCCGAAGGATATTTATCTTAGCATATGCAGTAACAGCCAATACACTGGCACAAATGCGTACGCAGAAATAAAGTGGGTGGAATTTCTAAAGAAGTGAAGTAGCTTATGCACTAAATTTGGAGTTAGAGGGAATTGATGTCTAATAATAAAGATATTGTAAATAATTTTATACATCCTGCGATTCTAGCCGAGACTGATCAGTTTCTTATTAAATTTGCGGAAACAGAATCAGAAGTGAACGAAGCTCAGCGCTTGCGTTTCGAGGTCTTTAACATCGAACAGGGCAAAGGATTGGATACTGCTCTTGACAACGGCGTGGACAGTGACGAATTTGACGAGCATTGCCTGCATCTTATCGTGATAGAAAAAGTCTCCGGAAAGGTGATAGGAACATACCGTCTGCATCTTGGTTCTGTAGCATGTTTGGCGAAAGGATTTTACTCGTCGCGAGAATATGATATCAAAGGAATTGAGCATATTGCTGAAGATTCTCTGGAGCTTGGTCGTTCTTGCGTATCTCCTACGTTCAGGACGGGCGCTGTTGTCGCCTTGCTGTGGGGAGGGATTGCCGAATTGATGTCACGCGCGAAATTGAGATACATGCTTGGTTGTGTCAGCCTTGAGGAGACGGAGCCTGCTGTGGGCTGGGCATTGTATGAATACTTCACTTCTGAAGGTAAGATATCCGACATACTTAGCGCC
The DNA here is from genome assembly GCA_964638335.1 of uncultured Lentisphaera sp. Classification (GTDB taxonomy): domain Bacteria; phylum Verrucomicrobiota; class Lentisphaeria; order Victivallales; family GWF2-50-93; genus DYMC01. The sequence goes on from CAZXAC010000083.1 coordinate 1,660, forward strand.
GTTCCTAGGAAGGGATATATGCTTCCACGCGCGAGCAAGAAAAAAGTTGCGGAGCTTCTGGCGTCGCACAGGGATTTGTTGAGATTTATTCCGCCTCTTTTCAAGGGCTATCTGAGGACGGGATGCCGTATATGCGGTCTTCCGGCTTTCGATAAAGAATTTGGCACGATAGATTTTCTTATAATAGTTGACAAGAATAATCTTCCGGAACGTTATAAACGGCATTTTACGGCATTGAAAACTTAATTATCCAGTCTCCTCCTTAGATTAGGATTGAAGGCGATGTCTCTTCTCAGAAAAATATCAAAGATTATTCTCTTCATCATTTATTCAAGCGTATGCGCTTTTATGACTTTATTCCTTTGGTTCTTTCCTCGCATGAAATCTGTGAGGCTGATAAGCAGGATGACCCGTATCTGGGGTAGTGGAGTGGGAAGGATAATCGGAATGAAGGTGACAGTGAACGGTACTTTGGATTTCGAAAACAAGGGTGTTTTTAGTATCCAATCATCTTGGATATTTGGATATAATCGCGCATTCGACGATTTTTCCGATACGGTTTACTCCGAAATCCGATGTGATATTCTGGCCTGTCATAGGCTGGCTTGCCGCAGTAAGCCGCCCGATATGGATGAAGAGGGAATCTCGGCATACCGCAAGTGATGCGTTGGAGAAGTTCATGGAGACTCTGGACAACGGGGTGTCACTGATAGTTTATCCGGAGGGTACCAGTTCGAGTGGCAAAGAGGGGATTCTCCCTTTTAAGTCCAGCGTGTTTGAGGCTCCGGCCAAGGGAGGATTCCCGGTTCTTCCGATAGTTATTTCATATCCTGGTATGAAGACTGAGGACGTATGCTGGTTTGGTGGAATGACTTTTGCCCCTCACATCTGGAATGTGTTGGGAATGAAAGAGATAAAAGCCAGGCTTGATTTCCTTCCTCCTGTGTGGCCGGAGGGGCGTGACAGGAAGGCTCTCGCGAATTATATCCGGGAAATGATGATTGCGAAATTCGCAGAAACTAATTCAGCTTCAAGTCAACCGAAGAATTGATCCAACCAGTGTTTCGGGTTCAATTTCTTTAGTCGGCTTCTTTTTTTATCCTTTGTCTTTAGCAATAGGGAGGGCTCGCTGACTATTTCCTTTTCCGCCTCATCGATATCTTTTTTCAAGGAGATGAAGTCCTGATACCTTTCCTCAGGAGCTTGCGCCAGCATCTTGTCCAGTACGGAGATAAGTTTTGGGGTGTGTTTTTTCAGTTGTTCGTGTAATTTTTTTTCTCCATGCGCTTCGATATGCTTTGCGAGCAATTCTTTTATTTCCGTTTCAGAGAACAAGGTTTTTCCTTTGAGCATGTGAAAGAGTATCATTCCTAAACTGTATATCTCGCTAAAATGTCCCTCGCTTCTGCCGATGATCCTCTCTGGCGGGATATATAGTGGAGAGCCTTCGAGTTCGTCTGGAGCGACTCCTTGGATTAACGCCTGATGCTCTGGAATGCAAAGCCCGAAGTCGCAGAGTTTTACGCAACCGTTCCTCTCGATTAATATGTTTTCCGGCTTCAGATCCCTGTATAGGAATCCTTTTGAGCATATGTGCTCTTCAGCGGCGATTATCTGCTTGACTATGTTTATGGATTTCTTCTCCGATAAGTGTTTTCTTTTTGCGATGAATTCGTCTAGGCGTTCGCCGTTGATGAATTTGAATACGATAAAGGCGTTTTCGCCTTCTGTTCCGTATTCTACAAGTTCGACGAGGTTTTTATGATGCCCTATTGAGGAGGCCGTCTGAGCATCTCTGAGGAGTCTTTCATGCAGTATTTTCATATCCTTTTTTGAAGGTGGGACAAGTTTGATGGCGAAGCGCTGTTCGGAATTTTTCTTGCTGGCCTTATATACGAAACCTTCTCCGCCTCCGCCGAGAGGTTTGTAAATCAGATATTCCCTTAGGCGCATTGGAGTATAAAATGGAACACCGCAGGAGACACATTTTTCGACTTGCAGTCCTTTTGTGACTTGGTTTTTCGCTCCGCACTTTTTGCAGTAAAGAACGCCAAGATCAAAATCCTTGGAATCTGGGACATCAATATAATCCATAGATAAAGTGCCTGAAAAGAAACTTTTATTGTTTGCCTGCACCTAATCACAACCAAGCCACTTGCGGATAATATACATATTTTTATAAATCTTTCAATTCCAATCTGGAGATAATATTCAATCTAATACCGAATTGAGCGTGTTGAGATTCAATGATTGGTGTATTTCGCCCGTGTTGATTTTTACTTCGAGAGTACCCTAATGGACTTGTTTTTATTTAAAAAAAATGTAAGTTCAGAAAAACAAAAAAGAGGTGTAATATTATGAAGAAGTTTTTAGGCATGCTCTTGATTCTTTCCGTATTTAACTGCGGATGTGAGACTTTCAGCGATTCATACAAGAGGGACAGTAATTATTTGGCGTCACGTAGACTAGCTGAAGCGCCGAGGGCTCAGGATCAGAATATGGCGCAACTTGCCGCGAATATCGCGGCCCTGAACGCGAGCAATGCCGATATCATAAGACGCATCAATGAAATCAGCCAGAAGATAACTGAGCTTCAGCAGAGCAATTTGAACACACAGAACGGTCTAAATGCCTTAAAACAGGATTTGGAGTCTTCCAAGAAATCTTGGCAGACCGCCAACGAAAGAATGATAGAGCAGATAAGCGTTGAAATGAATAATGTGTTGAAGAGTTCCGCCGCTTCATCCGGAGCTAAATCATCATCAGGTCCCAAGGGGACTGGAGAATTTTTCGTTCACAAGGTCGAAGCTGGCAGCACTCTAAATGCCATAGCAAAGGCTTATGGTGTCTCAGCTTCGGACATAAGGGCCGCCAATGGAATGAGCAACGATGCGATCAGAGTTGGTCAGACCCTCTACATTCCGAAAAAGTAAAGATCCAGCTCTGAATTCAAAACCGCAAGTGATTGTTATTATGCTTCACTGCCTTCTGCGTTTTTTCTGTTTTTTTTCCTTGTTGCTTTCTTTGAGGAATCGTCCTTTCCGGGGAAGAAGATTATTTTTTTATTATCGAGTTTCGCTTCGACCGATGACGCTCCCTTTAGAAGACCTTTGAGTATTTCTTCGGCGAGAGGATCTTCGATCAGTCTTTCTATATTCCTTCTTATTGGTCTTGCTCCGAATTCCGGATTGTAGCTGTTTTCAATGATATGATCAATGAGTTCAGGTTCGAATCGGAAGCTGATATTTTGCGAAGCCATCTTTGATGATACTTTTTGAAGTTCCAAAGATACTATTTTTCTTAGCGAATCTTTGTCCAGCTTCCTAAACACTATCACTTCGTCAACTCGATTTATGAATTCCGGCTTGAAGTGTTTTTTCGCAATATCTATCAATCTGCCCTTTGTTTTTTCGTAACTCTGATTGTCCATGGAGGTCGGATCGGCCCCGAAACCGATGCCGGAACCTTTTATCATCTGTTCCGCGCCTATGTTGCTGGTCATTATTATTATAGTGTTTCGGAATATTATTTTTCTGCCTATGCTGTCAGTTAGTTTACCTTCCTCCAATATCTGCAGTAGCAAGTGCATAACATCAGGGTGGGCTTTCTCGATCTCATCAAAGAGGACTACTGAGTATGGTTTGCGTCTTACCTTTTCCGTAAGTTGTCCGCCTTCGTCGTGTCCGACGTATCCCGGTGGAGAACCTATGAGTCTGCTGACATTGAATTTTTCCATGTATTCGGACATATCTATCTGTATGAGAGCATCGGAATCTCCGAACATGAACTCCGCTAGAGCCTTTGCCAGAAGGGTTTTGCCGACGCCGGTAGGTCCTAGGAATATGAATGAGCCTATTGGTCTGCGTGGATCCTTCAAATCTGCGCGCGATCTTCGCAGGGCGCGCGATATTGTTTTTATGGCTTCGCTTTGTCCTATCACCGTATTGGAGAGGGATTCCTCCATTTTGAGGAGTTTTGCCGTTTCCCCCTCTTCCATTTGCTGTACTGGTATTCCGGTGAATTTTGCCAGGACTTCGGCTATATCCTTCTCGTCGATTGTCGGTATATTTTTATTCTGGGCATCTTTCCATTCCGCGATTTTCGCGTCGAGTTCGGCCTTGAGTTTTTTCTCCTTATCCCTAAAGAACGCGGCCTCTTCAAAATTCTGTTTTGCGACCGATTCTTTTTTCCCTATCTGGATCTTTTTCATCTCTTCTTCGATTTCGCTGAAATCGGCATTGACGCATGATGCGCTTATTCGAGCGCGGGCCCCGGCTTCGTCAATTACGTCAATAGCCTTGTCCGGAAGAAATCTTCCGCTTATGTACCTGTCGGAAAGTTTGGCGGCGGCTACAAGCGCCTTCTCGGTGTACTTGCAGTTGTGATGCTTTTCGTATCTGGACTTTAGTCCCTTGAGTATTTCAAATGTTTCGTCAACAGATGGTGGATTTACCATTACTGGCTGGAACCTTCTCTCGAGTGCGGCATCTTTCTCTATTTGTTTTCGGTATTCATCCATGGTGGTGGCGCCGACGCACTGCAGTTCGCCTCTGGACAATGCGGGTTTTACGATATTTGCGGCGTCCATTGCTCCTTCCGCGCCTCCGGCTCCGACGAGGGTATGAAGCTCATCTATGAAGAGTATTACGTTCCCGGAATTTCTTATGTCATCTATTACGGCCTTGATCCTCTCTTCAAATTGTCCACGGTATTTAGTTCCAGCGACCATGAGAGGCAGGTCCAGTGCGTACACCTGTTTTCCGTGGAGTAGTGGAGGTGCTTTTCCGGAGGCTATTGCCTGCGCTAGACCCTCTACGATTGCGGTTTTCCCTACGCCGGCCTCACCGATTAGGACGGGGTTATTTTTCGTCCTGCGCGAAAGTATTTGAATCACTCTTTCGATTTCATCTTTTCTGCCTATTACCGGATCGAGTTCTCCCTTAAGAGCCAATTCGGTTATGTTTCTCCCAAAGGCTTTCAAGGCGTTGTGCTGTGTTGCTGTGTTTCCGCCCTGAGCCGACGCTGCGCCGTTGCCGGCTTCATCGTTCGGGAGATAATTGGGATCGAGGGCTTTTATCACTTCGCTCCTGACCCTTTCCGGATCTATTTTCAGGTTCCTCATTATTCTTGCGGCGACATTCTCCTGTTCCCTGAGTATTCCCAGGAGCAGGTGTTCGGTGCCGATGAAATTGTAGTTAAGAGACTTGGCTTCTTTCGCCGACAATATCAGTATCTTTTTGAGTGATTCCGTGAAAGGAAGATCCCCTTGGACTTTTGTTTCAGGACCTGTTCCGGAACTTTTTTCTATCTCGATTCTGAGAGAATCCAAATTCATTCCCATGGATTGCAGTACTGCGACCGCCACGCCCTGTCCAAGCCTGAGTATTCCCAGGAGCAAATGTTCCGGACCCACATAATCGTGATTGAACCGCGCCGCCTCTTTTTGTGCCAGAAGTAGCGCCTGTCTTGCCCGCGGAGTCAGCATGCGCATTTCATTATCGTCAGAATTCCCACCGTATGATTCTGGTGTTTCGCTCATCTTTTTAAGCCTCATCTTTTTATTGAAACAAAAAAATACAAAATAAAAACCCGCCGCGATTACTCAATGTCTTTGAATTGAGACAGATAATTTGAAGCGGTTTTCCCTGTGTTCTGCCCGATAAGATAGCAAATTTATGTTTTTTTTCAATAGCTGGAATGAGTATGGCGATTTTTAAAATTGCCTCCGTGTTGTAGATTAAGCGCTCAGAAACGCGCCCGTAGCTCAACTGGATAGAGTGACGGCCTCCGAAGCCGTAGGTTGTGGGTTCAATTCCCGCCGGGCGCGCCAGTGGCCCCCCAGTGTAATTGTCTCATAATAATCTAGACATCTCCGATTCATTCATATTTTTGTCTTTTTTCGCTTGAGAAATCACGAATATATGGTAAACTTCGTCCTTTGATTATTTAAAAACCAAAACAATGGAATAAGAATATGAACAGTTTGAATTTACTTGTTGCCGCTCAGGCGAGTGCTCCCGGCGGCCTGAAAGGCTTTTTAACCTCTCCAATGGTCCCCATGCTAGTGTTCATGGGTTTCATGATATTCATGATGTACAGGACTCAGCAGAAGGAGAATAAGAGAAAACAGGAGATGCTTAAGAGCATAAAGACTGGGGATAAAGTTGTTACGACATCGGGGATATATGGAATTATCAGCAACGTAAAGGAGAATTCATATCTCCTTAAAATAGCCGACAACGTAAAAATTGAAATCAACAAGACCAGTATTGCCGGACTGGTCCAAAATAAAGACAACTGAGGAATATTTCAGATGAATAGGAAACCTGTATTGTTAAGATCGATTTTGGCGGTCACAGTTATTGCGATTTTCGCATGGTCAATTTTTCCTTTGAACCAGCGTGACATGATAACTGTGTTTGAGAAGCTCGCGAAGGGCAAGGATCAGCAGTTTGAAAAAGTCATTTCGCTTGCGCGGGACAAGGTGAAAGGAAAGGGTGTTTTTGCGCAAGTCGCTCTTGATGAAGCGGCGACCGACTTAAATGTTGATCTTACGAAATATGTGCCTGTCAAGGGAGCCACGGTAAATCGCGACGTCATAAGTTTTGTGCGCGAGAAATCCAGCGGTTCAATACGTCTTGGCCTTGATCTTAATGGTGGCGCTGAGTTTGTTCTCCTTCTTAATCCAAAGAAGCAGGAAGACAGTGAAGAAGGACGTAAGAGGACGGTTGAGATAGAGGAGAACTTCGAGACCTACAGAGATGCTGCGGTTGAAATCCTCAGGAATAGGCTGGAGGCCCAAAAAATATATGAAACCGAAATTTCTCCCGTAGGAGATAAATATATTTCATTAAAGGTTCCGACGGTATCGAAGGAAGAGAAGCTTAAGCTTCTTAATCTTATAAAGATGTCTGCCAGCCTTCATTTTAGATTGGTGCACAAGGACAGTGACAGATTGGTGGACGAATATTTGTCAGACCCCTCCAAATTCAATCCTCCTTTCGGATATGAACTCATGAGTTCTCTGGAGTTGTCTGAAGGGAAAAAGCCTGTCAAGAAATATTACGTGGTCAAGATAAGACCCGAAATGAGCGGCAAGGGAATAGTTGATGCCGGACCGAGGTTGGATGAATACGGACAGAGGTATATTTCCCTTTCATTCAGCGGGCAGGGGACCAAAGATTTCGGGAAGGTAACCAGCGAAAACGTGGGACGTCAACTTGGAATTGTCCTTGATGGGAAACTTTACTCAGCTCCGCAGATAAAGCAGGCCATTCTTGGTGGGGAAGCTCAGATTACTGGTAATTTTTCTCGGGAGGAAGCGCAAAACATATCAAACGCGCTCATAAGTGGAAGTCTTCCAGTGGATCTTGACGTTGAAGGAGTTTTCGACACCGATCCTACCCTTGGAATGGAATCCGTGAAAACTGGAGCCGTGGCATGTCTTGCGGCTCTGGTGGCGATAATGCTTTTCATGCTCATATACTATACTGGGGCTGGGTTGATAGCGAACGTCGCACTTGTAGTCAATCTGATTTTAACTCTTGGTTTCCTGTCGGCATTTGGTGCCACGCTGACTTTGCCCGGTATTGCAGGTATAATACTTTCGTTTGGTATGGCGGTTGATGCGAACGTCCTGATATACGAAAGGATAAGGGAGGAGTTGAGGAACAATAAAACCTTCCAGAGCGCGATAGATGCTGGATTTTCAAGGGCGTTTCTTACCATTCTCGATTCGAACCTTACGACTCTTTTTGTAGGTCTTATCCTTTTGGGATTTGGTTCAGGCGCGGTGAAAGGTTTTGCCGTTACTTTGAATGTTGGGATAATCTCCAGTATGTTCACGGCATTGTTCCTTTCGAGACTGTTGTTTGATCTTATGACAAGATATACTGGCATCAAGAGCATAAAGATGCTTCAGTTCATGCCTGTGACAAATTTTGCTTTTCTTAAATACAGATTTGTTACTTCTGCCTTATCAACAATTCTTGTCGTAGGGTCCTTGGTCCTTTTTGCGGTGAAGGGAAAGGAATGTCTAAGCATAGACTTTCGTGGAGGCGCTAGGATAACTTGTGCTTTCTCGGAGAGAATTCCTGAGGCTGAAATTGTAAAAAAACTTGAGTCTTCAGGCTTCAAGGGTGCGAAAGTATCGTATAAGACAAGCGTTTTGGATGAACAGAACAAGCAAATGGAGATAGTTCTAAGCAGCGAAGATCTTGACACTGAAGCCGGTGTGAAGCAGAAGATTCAAGGGATTTTAAACAGTTCTTTTCCTTCTCTCAAGCTTGAAGGCGGAGATGAAATAGCGATGGGGGGTCTCATTGGGCGGGAATTCATGAAGGCTGCAGTGATTGCGTTGGTGCTATCATTCATAGGAATGGTGGTATATGTGTCTCTCCGTTTCGAGCTTTCATACGGAGTTGCCGCAATAGTGGCTCTCATTCACGACGTCATAGTTTCTGCCGGAATATATGTGGCGTTCGGGGGGGAGATCTCTCTTACCGTTGTGGCGGCCCTCATGACCATACTTGGTTATTCTGTCAACGACACGATAGTAATATTTGACAGGATAAGAGAGGATATTGAACTTGTAAAGAATAAGACTTACGCTGAACTGATAGATCTAAGTATAAATCAGACATTGGGCAGGACCATACTTACTTCTCTGACGACCCTCTTGGCCGTTGTCTTCCTATTTATTATAAAAGATGCGTCCGTGAAAGCATTTGCGACTGTCATGGTAATAGGTCTTATATCAGGAACCTATTCCACCGTCTACATCGCAAGTTCTCTTGTGTCCTACTGGCACAAACCTTTCAAGGGTGATAAGCCAGAAACTAAGTCGAAGAAGGCATTGGACGTCTGAGGGGCAGGCAGAGCAGAACGCCATA
>CAZXAC010000084.1:0-10549 GCA_964638335.1 uncultured Lentisphaera sp.
ATAATATCCTTTGTAGCGCTAGTAAACATAGCATTAAATGCTTCGGTGATAAGGATATTTGTGTTTTTATCTCCAGTTTTAGATCTATCCCCTGGAATACTTTCCGGAATTCTTCCTCTGGCTATGTCGGCGATAATACTTTCCGTGCTTGTTGGTTTCAGGGTTGCTCTTTATGCTGGCTTCTTTGTTTCACTTTTGACAGCAATACAACTTGGGAATTCTTTTGAGGTTGTTCTGAGCGGAATGATAATAAGTTTTATTTCGGGCTTTTCCGTGAGGTTTGCCAAGAACTATAGAGATTACTTCATGAGGTGCGCCGTTTCTCTTTCTTTGGTTATGCCTATGTTGAATTTCTTAAAGTTGCTCGGACACAGTGGGAATCCTGATATCTTTTTGAAATCGATTGTGGCAGGGGTTGCCAGTGGTATCATAACAGCCATTTTATGTGTTGGGATATTATTCATCGTTGAGGCTCTTTTTAGAGTATACTCAAACATGAGCCTTCTGGTGTTCTGTGACTATAATCATCCGCTTTTAAAGATGTTGCAAATGGAAGCTCCGGGAACTTATCACCACAGCCTTGTGGTTTCCACTCTGGCTGAGCAGGCGGCTCGCGACATCGGAGCAAATCCCATCCAGGCAAGGGTTTGCGCACTTTTTCATGATATAGGTAAACTTTCAAAACCGGAATATTTTACCGAAAACAATATCGATGGACAGAACCTTCACGAAGATCTAAGTCCGAGGATGAGTTCTATTGTTATATTGAATCATGTCAAAGAGGGAATAGACTTGGCGTCAAAGTATAAGCTTCCGAGAATTGTCTGCGATGCAATAGAACAACACCACGGAAGAGATATGATATCTTTCTTTTACAAGAGGGCGGTAGACATGAGCGAAGAGGGTGAGGATTCTGTCCTTGAATGGGATTACAGATATCCCGGTCCTCTTCCGAGATCCAAGGAGACGGTAATAGTTGCTCTTGCGGACGGAGCTGAGGCTGCCTCAAGATCGATGGATAAGCCAACTCCATCAAAAATAGACGCCCTAATATGGGAAATATTCAGAAAAAAAATAAAAGATGGACAACTCGATGATGCGGACATGACGATAAGAGAACTTGCAATTATAAGAAAAAGTTTTGTTAAAACAATTACAACAATGATGCACGGGAGAATTTCCTATCCGAAAGATGAAGAAGACGAAGCTGACCTTTTCAATGGGGCGTTGCGAAAAAATCCTAAGCAAGAGCCAAAAAAGGCTGATTAGGCTTTGCGCTCTAAGGGCTATGGATATTATTGGAATATCCGGCAACGGAAATGTTGCTGTGTCTATGGCGACAAAGGCCCAGATAAGAAGGATAAAAAAAGAATTTTGGAATATAGACCGTCCAACAGATGTTATATCGTTCAGGTACAAGGAATTGAAGGGGAATGTTTTTGCGGAAGTTATAATATGTCCAGAAATAGCCATAGAGAGGGCTTCCGATTATGGGAATGGGGTTGAATTTGAAATGGTCCTATATATTGTTCATGGGTTTTTGCATATTGCCGGATTGAACGATTCAAGTCGAGCAGAAAAGATTAATATGAGGAAAAAGGAAGAATACACTATGAAAAAACTTGCAAAGGCTTTTCCGGAACTTATTAATTTTAAGAAAGAGATCAGATGAATACGCTTGAATTTATTATTGTTTTTTTTATTTTCCTATGGAGCGTTTCAACTTGGGGGGCTCTTCTGTCGTTGAGTCCGGGCAGAATCAGGAAACTAGAAGAAAATAATAAAGATTTTGCCGAATCTTTGGAAAAATGGCACGAAAAAAAACAGGAATATGAAATAATACTTAGACTTCTCATATTTTTCACTGCGGGGGTAATAACCGTCTACAGCTTTGTAATGTACATGAAGATTTTTCAAACCCCGTATCCATACCTGATTGCCTTGCTCTCGTCCGCTTCCACGTTTTTCCTCCTTATGGTTATGGAAATTGTGACGGGCACGCTTGTTTATCTGTTTGACCTGGGCGTCCTGAGAGTAACGATGCCAATAGTGGAAGTATTAAGAAAAAGCCTCTTTATGCCAATCGTTGGGACAATGATGTTCATAAAGAGAAGGATAGACATGATTCAGAGCCTGACAAACGGAGTATCCGCTAAAAAAGCAAGTGCGGAAGATGAAATTCTTTCTCTGGTGGACAAAGAAAAAAAAAGTCCCACAGACATAGAAGAGTCCGAAAAAAAGATGATAAAAGGAGTATTCGATTTGAACGATACTACCGCCAGAGAAATTATGACGTCAAGAGTGCAAATTTCGGGATTATCTTCGGATTCCAGTTTGATTGAAGCCAAAAACAAAATAATAAGCACAGGACACAGCAGGATCCCGGTATATGAGCACAGTACAGATAACATAAAAGGAATTCTCTATGCGAAGGATCTTCTTGATGATGCGAAAATCGCAGGAAAAACCATACTCGAAATATCAAGAAAACCGTTGTTTATTCCTGAAAATAAGACATTGGCTGAGGTCTTGGAGGAATTTAAGAGGAGATCCGGCCAGTTTGCCGTTATTGTAGACGAGTACGGGGGGACGGCCGGGATTTTAACATTTGAAGACATAGTGGAGCAGATAGTTGGGGAAATTGGAGATGAATATGATACGCAAGAAGATGTCCTACCAGATAAAACTGAACTTCCAGACGGTTCCGTGGTTTTCGACGGAAAAGCCCTGGCTTCGGAAGCAAATTCAATATTTGATAATGAAATTGGAGAAGAGGACGGGATTGATACCATCGGAGGACTAGTATGCTCAAAACTTGGAAGAATACCTGAAACAGGAGAAAAATTTGTATTGAATAATTCAATTCAGATAACAATATTGAAGGCGGATAGGAGGAAAATAATTAAATTGAAGGCGAGCAGAAAAAAATGAGCGACATACCTGAACTTTTAGTTGAAAAAAACCGCCTGAAACAAATAAGGAACAATATTATAGCAGGGATATTCATAGTTATTCCTGTTGGAATAAGCCTCTGGCTCGGCATCATCGTATTTAAAATGTTTACCGAATGGGCAAAGGATCTTGTCTTCATTTTCCCTATCCCGGAAACCTACAAAAATTCAACCATTTTTATATTCTTAATTCGCTTGTCATCGCTTTTCATCTTGTTGGGATTTCTTTTTGCCGTTGGACATTTGGCAAAATATGCGGCGGGAAAGAAAATTATATCATATGCCGACAGCCTTATGCTGAAAGTCCCGATGGTAAAAACAGTATATTCAACAATTTCTCAGATTATGGATACAATAAAGGCGAGCAAGTCTGGAATGTTTTCCCAAACTGTCATGTTTGAATATCCCAGACAGGGAATATATTCGATAGGATTCGTAACGAGCGAAAAAGTTTCGGATAAAATATGCGATATGGTTGGACAAGATTTGGTTGCAGTATTCCTTGCCACGACGCCCAATCCCACTTCTGGTTTTTTTCTGATGGTTCCGAGAAAAGACTGCATTTTCTTGGACATAGGAGTTGATGATGCGATGAAAATAATAATAAGTGGCGGAACCATTCAACCGAAAAATATTGGAATAAAGTCAATAGCTCAGAAAAATTTTTAGAGGAAAAAACTGATGGAACATATAAAACTTCCGTTTAAACTTGACAGAGATATCGTATTCTTCGACCTCGAAACGACTGGAAAGAAAGTATACAGCGACAGGATAGTGGAAATATCTGCCGCAAAAATAACAAGGGACGGCTCCATGGAGGTCAGGACCAAAAGAATAAATCCCGAAATGCCTATACCTCCCTCTGCAACTGCAATACACGGAATAAGGGATGAAGATGTGAAAAATGAACCGACCTTTAAAGCGTTGTCATCATCCCTATACAAATTCTTCGATAACTGCGATCTGGGAGGTTACAACGCCGTCAGATTTGATATTCCGTTACTGATGGAAGAGTTCAAAAGAGCTGGCATTACAACGTTCTCCACGTTGGGCAAGAGAATTATAGATCCCCAGATAATATTTCATAAAATGGAGCCTAGAGACCTAAGTGCGGCATTGAAATTCTACTGTGGCAGAGAACTTGAAGCAGCGCATAGTGCTGAAGCAGACATACTTGCCACAATTGATGTTTTCGTAGGACAACTCAAAAAGTACCCGCAAATTCCGATGGAAATAGAACAAATCAGCAAGTTGTGTTCATATAAGGACGAAAGCTGGATAGATGAAGAGGGTAAATTTGCTTGGCTGGACGGGGAGCCGGTCATAAACTTTGGCAAGAATCAAGGTTTGTCTCTAAAGAAAATAGCGGTGGATGACCCTAGATTTCTAAAATGGATCATAAATGCCTCGTTTTCAGATGGGACGAAAAATATAGCAAGAGACGCCCTGGAAGGGAAATTTCCGGAAAGAAACACATGAAAAGTAAAATAAAAACACTAGTGGAACTCCTCGAAGATGATGATGTTGAAACATCCGCCCATGTCATGTCCGAAATTCTCAGTAGTGATAGGACCGCTTGGAGAATCATAGGCCGATTGCAAGAAAGTAGTAGCGGAATAATAAGAAAAAAGGCTCATCAAATGCAGTTTGCGGCAAATTCTAGAGCCCGCAGAAGAAAACTTGCCACAAGGCTTTCAGAACAAAATCTCAACCTCATAAAAGGTCTTATAGAACTGCATTTGCAGTGGTTTGATGAAGATTCGGAAGATTTTGTCATGGAAGAATGGGATAGATTCAAAAATTTTTCCGGGAATTGGTGTCCAAACAGCATAGAAAATTTATCCGAAATGATGTCTTCCCTCGGCATGGAATCATCGGAATTTGACGAACTTGAATGTGTGGACTACTGCATTGGAGAAGTGACCTCGACCGGAAGGGGGGCAGATTTTATGCTCTGTATCGTGGCAAGAATACTTGCCAGAGACGCAGGTTGGAACCCTTCCATAGTAGCGACCGATGCGGGATTTTGCGTTTATAATGAAAGAACAAAAACAGGGTTGTTCCCAGCAAAAAAATGGGCCATGGCCAAGTGCGAAATAAGCAACAACGTCAGGAGATGGTCAGACTTGATGTTGTTGAATCTTGCGGCAAATTCAATGTTATTCTGTTCAATAGCCGGAGGTCAGCTCCGTTATAGCTACATGATTGGTGCCTGTATAGCCGAATCCATTGGGAAAAAACCATCCGAAATACTTCCCTATCCGCTAGGAGGAAGTGTAGATTTCCCAGAAAAACCGTCAAAAAATAATACAAGGTAGAAGAGGCACTGAACCGCCGTTACTCTTAGTAGCGGCAGAATTCCGCCTCCCAGTTCTGCATCTGAATATTTCGCAATCTTTACCCGACCAGGCGGGTTTACTATCTCTTTGAACGCAATTCAGTATAAGATGCCCTACTAAAATTTCAAATTGTTTTTATCCCAGGGAATAAAACATATTGTTTTTTCCCAAACACGTGCAATTTTTCTCTAGGGAAGAGGGTCTAATCTTTTCTTGTCCGAATCCAGACCAATTTGGTCAAAACCATATGAATTGGATTCCCCTGCTCCGTCAAGTTTTGTTCGGACTTCCGATATTGCTGTTTTTACATCTTCTGGAACTGAAGCATCAGGCATGATAGTTTCACAGTCGAGGACGGCGACTACTTGTGATTTTTTCGTAATCTCAGATTCGCTAGAGAAAACCCAGCCAAGGCCCGGAATATCCCCGAGATATGGTAGTTTTGCGACGCTTCTTACGACAGCCTGCTTGTCTACTCCTCCGACAACAAGCCTGCCCCCTTTGTTGCTTATCATGAATTTATTCTGGATTTCGCTCTTTGATGTACGGGGGGCTCCCACGTCGGTGAATCCCACAAGGCTTGTATTACTCATGGCCATGTCCACGACGGTGGTTTCATCGCATACTGTTGGAATGACGGATAGGAGGAATCCGTATCCATCAACCGATGTATTTCTCGCAACATCCCTATATATTGTATCGCTTTGGTCCGTATTGAAAGACAAAGCCACCTTATTCCATACGTAACGGTATGTGTAGAAATTTCCCGCTACAGTCATCAAATCAGCGGCGGCAACGGCAGAAACCTCTAACGTTACATCAACGAGACCATCAACCCTGAAGCCAATTCTCTCAAATTGTTGCACATTCCCAGTCTGTACGCCATCCAAATTATCCCTTTTTTGCCTTACAAACTCCACGCCCTGCTGACTGGCGCTTCCCTCGTCAAGTATAAGTCCATAGTAATAACGGGTTCCGTCAAAAACCCGAGTAATCGTCATATCTCCGCGATAAACTGCTGTTCCAGCAGTTACTGGATCCACAGCATCGTCAACATCTGGCACTGATATTGAGACTAAATTGCCGCGTTCATCCGTCGCTTTGAGGCGGTAACGTCCCGCCATTCTTCCGTCATCCTGAGCGTCATCCCAGTTCCCAGTATACGCATTATATATTCTGGAATCGGTCAACTGATAGTAACCAAATGTCTCTATGTTTGCGAATTTCGCACCATCACGAAAGCCTGCTATTTTGGTTGTTGCCTCAATTCTGCCTTCCTTGTTGTTCATTATAGACATTTCACCGCTTGTGATGACGTTGGCTTTGCCCTTTGCGGCGAGGAAGTCAAGAAACTTAGTATTCCAGCGGGGGCTGAATTTGAAAAACTGAGAACGAGTGTCGTTGACTAGGTCGTTGGCGACAATACCCCTGCTGGCATCCCATCCATTTGTGAATTTTGATGCGGCGCTAAAAAGATCCGACCCCGGACCGTTCTTCCAAGCTTGGAAGTCTACTCCTATTGTTCCGTCGTTTTCATTATTCAGTTCGTAAACGGTATATTTGACCTTTACCTCTGGAATGGGAGTATCAAAAGTCCTTAACATTTCACTGATGTTCTTTACCGTGTATGGAGGGACATAGAAGAAAAGTCCATTAAGTCCGCCGTCCACCACAATCTTATCTTTTCCTCCGTCAAGTTCTATTGGGTCGTTTGCGTTGTTCATTCCAACCTGCTTCAACTTGTCTCCAAGCCACTTGGCATCATGATATTTTGGGAAATATACAAGTGAGCATGATCCACTCGAAGAGGTTATCTTCGGCACGTCAAGAAGTTCTACTATCTCATCAAAACCCATTCCGACTTCCTGTTCTCCAAAGCGATAATCTTCGGCGGATACTATGAGAGCACCTGTTCCGTCATTGTATTTTATGCACTCGACTTTTGCTCCGGAATCATTTACTCTTTCGGACTGGGTTGCGCTTCTGAAATAAGGCCTAAGTTCGTACGGATCAGCGTGTTTAAGCACATAAACCTTCGTTATTACGTCGGGATCATTGTCTTCCTGTATTAAGTGCAATTCCTTGGTATCTTCCTTTACGTCAATTTTCAGATGTGTCTGCATCTGACTGGGCAAAGCATATGGAGTGGGATTGTTGTCCTTGTCAAGAGCAAACATCGCTGGTGATCTAAAAATCGTCATCCCAAATATCAAAGCCCAAAATATTTTCTTTTGCATTTTTTCTTCCTATTTTTTCTTAGTTCTTGTCTTCTTTCATTACGGTCTGGCTCAGATTCACAAGATCTCCCGCCCATTGAGACAGGTCCATCTTCGGATCCAAAGGTTTTGTCGATACGGTTATGAAAATTCTCTTGTGAGATTTTGATTCGGTAGTGGAACCAAAAAGATATTTGAGGAAGGGAATCTCACAAAGTATAGGAATTCCGTTCTCCTGCTTTGATATCTGTTCTTTCGCATACGATGCGAGACATTTTTCTCCGCCGACATCCATCGTTGTCCAACCTGAAAAATAGTAGACGTCCTGTATGTCCATTCCAGTGTTGGTTTTTTCGACGGTATCTGCTATTTGCAAATCCCATCCGAATTCCGTTGCAACTACCTTGTCATCCATCTTGAATCCGTTGAAATTGACAGTTGGTTTTCTGAGGTAGAAGTAAAATTCTGACGGAGTGGAGTTTACGCTTACATTCTGATCCTTATCCTTTACGATATCCTGATAGTTGGGAGTGAATTTAAGTTTGTATTTTGCCTTTGAATAGGTCTTTGCTCCCGGATCTATCCCGAAATCATTGCAGAATGAGAGGACTCCGGACGTTGCGATCTTGGCTTTGCCTTTCTGATGCAACATTCTGAGGAACGTCGCATCTATCTGGGGAGCCACCATGAATCCACCCCAGGAATGGGAAAGATCCGCAACCGTATTTATGGAGTTTGTGTAGTCTCCGCTATCAACAAACTTCTGGAAATCGAATATGTCGAGTCCTCCAGAGAATATGTTCGCTCCCGGTCCATTTTTCCAGCTTATGTAGTCTATTCCGAGCTCCTTCAGATTGTCGTCACTTATTTCGTACACGTTCATGGTCATCTCAACTTGAGGGATCGGCCTGTCGAAGAATTGGACGTTCTTTATCACGGATTCTCCGTCAGAAGCTGAGTCCTTCCAATAAACCATATTATTCACGTGGTCCACAAAGTGAACGCCATCCCCGCTGCCGGCGGCTTTTGCTATGTCCTTGAAATCCTCTGCCATTCTGAATTTTGGATAGAATGCCGCATTTGTAATTCCAGAGCCTTTCACTGCGGAACCTTTTTCGTCAAGCTTTCCCGGCCGGTCAAGTTTTGCAACGATGTCGTCCACATAAGGAATCATCTCCACTCCGGTGCTGACAATCAGAAATTGTTGTTTGGTGGGTTTACAGTTCAATTTTTCCACGTCGGATTCAGCCGTATATCTTTTGACCGCACCCAGAACAAAAGGAGTCAGATCTACTGCTTGAATATGCTTCAGTTCATAAACCTTTGTGGTCATCTTCTTTTGTCCTCTGTCCTCCACAAGCTTTAGCGTCCGCTTATCTTGGGCTCCTACTACGCAGGCAATCCCCACTAAGGCAAATCCCGCTAGGACAGCTACGGTCCTTTGTTTAAGCCTCATTGGCGTTCTCCATTTTCATTTTAAGAAGTCAAATTTGATTATTTGTAATTGGTTAGCGCATTATTAGAACAATGTTAGCTCAAAATGCAAAAATATTTTAGGGAATTATGACTCGAAGAGCTCGGACAGCGGAGATTTGATTTGCGTTGAAAAGCTGATATAATCCTAAAAAGCATAGGCCTAAACGAAATGAGCAGTCCCGAAAAGAAAATATACCTGATAAGCGGAGATGATGAGTTTGCGGTGAAAAATAAAAGCCGCGCGATAATCGCATCGCTCTGCGGTGACAATTTCGAGGAAAATCCCGCCCTTGAGATAATTCACGGAGATTCGGACGAAAAGGCAAATCCATCCAAGCTTATGGGCGACATTGCAGAGGCAATAGCAACCCCACCATTCCTTTCCAGCGAAAAAATCGTCTGGATAAAGAATTTTGATTTTGAAATTATAAATGGAAAATCAATATCAGCGGGAAAAAGAACAAAGAAAGAAGAAGATGGAGAAAAACAGGGAGGAAAGGCGTTCGAACGTTTGGTGGAAATAATCAACAACGGTCCTCCGGAGGGAACAAGGATCGTCATGAGCATATTTGGCGTAGACAAAAGATCCAAAATTTACAAGGCTTGTCAAAAAAATGCTGAAATATTTGATTTTGAGAAAATAGGACTTGACACAAAAAATCTGCAGGAAATCCTTTCCGGACATATAGATGAATCCTGTCGAGAACTGGGTTTAAAAATATTGCCTGAAGCCAGAAGTTTCATTATAGAGGCTTGTGGAGCCAGCCATTCGAGAATAACAAATGAAATAGAGAAAATAGCGTCATTCATACATCCAAGAAATGAGGCTACTCTTGAAGATTGTTTGCAAATATGTAGCATGACCCCCGAGATGGCATCGTGGGCATTTTCCGATGCGATTGGGAGAAAGGATCTGCCGGCGGCAATGAAGGCTCTCGACATACTTCTGACTCCGAAAAATCCAGAAATATCGATACTCTATTCTCTAATAAACCTCTTCTCCGATATGGCGCAGATAAATGCTGTATCAGATGAAATTGGAATAAAGAATTGCTTCAGATATCCTGATTTCGATCAGAAAGTCAGAAATTGCCCCGCAGAAGCCAAATCGAAATTTGGATGGAGCAAGATTTTCTCAATGAACCCCTACAGAGCGTTCAAACTCTACGAACAATGCTCAAAAATCCAGCCCCAGATGTTTGCATATGCCTTCAGGAATATCCTGAACGCAAACAGGTCCCTTGTCTCAGGGGCAGTCAATCCTCGCCTTGAACTGGAAAATCTTGCCATAAAGCTTTGTGCGAAAAACTTGGCGTAAAACTGAGTTCGAACGGGCTAGTTTATACTAAATTGCAGTCGAAGACTTGAAAATACAACAGATCATTGCTTTCCCAAGTGAATTCCTCCGGGGTCGGGTTTGGAATCGTTACCGCTATCTACCGTCGCCACTTAGGCTATGGTGGGCAACCCCCCTACGCCCCTGAGCTACAGGGGCAGGTCGTAATCGAATGATCCAAGCCTCTTCTTGACAAACAGATACGCCGCAATGGTCTAACCCTCGCGGGTT
>CAZXAC010000085.1:0-10494 GCA_964638335.1 uncultured Lentisphaera sp.
CGCGGAAAGACGCGAAATTTTATATCAGATGCAAGCGGAAGAGCAGTTTGATTAGCTTCGTTGGATTCATTAGTTTCATTAGTGAAGATTGGAAAAATAGCTGCCATTCCCGCATATGCCCAACCCGGGTTAGCTTATACCTGGGCCAGTCCAGTCAACTGGACTTTAATACAAATTGCTTATAATTATCAAGATACAGCAAAACAAAACGGCCGCAAAACATTATCTGGCTGGGTTCCGAATGCGATGTCAGTCCTTTTCAGCGCAAAATAATCGGGATCACAACTATGATTTGACAGCAAGTTTTTAAATTTTCGAGTTTTCCGCGTCTTTCGTATTTTCCTGAACAAAAGTATGTGATTTGTCAACGCAAATCGACCTCTACCATGAATTTCCTTTTTATATCTTGACTTTAATACACTCGCGAGTATTTCAAACTTATACTTAAAACACTAACAAAAGATTCTAGGCTCATGGGACGAATACTCGGAAGATATATTGAAGAGATTGTCCGCGAGGATTTGTCGGATAAAATGGTATTTGTGGGTGGACCGCGGCAGTCTGGAAAGACTACTTTTGCGACGAGTCTTCTGGGGGCTGGCGGTCAAAATAAATAGGCAGTATTTATTTCATCTTTCTGCGAATTTCGCAAAATCATTTTAATGCCGAGAGGTCAGTGTCAGCAATGTCTAGGATAGGAAAGATATACTTCGTCATTTGGATCTTTTGTTGATTATTACTCCCTGTTTGAGCAGTTGTTTTTGCAGGAATTTTATTTCAATTGTTTTTAAATTTCCTTCATTTTCTTTGGATGCTATGGCCGCGGCCGTTCCGGCGGCCTCACCAGTAACTGCGCAAACTGGTATTACCCTTGTTATATCCCAAGCCGGTCCAGATGACGATATACATCTTCCAGCGCTTATCAAATTTGAATTCTTGACTCCGACAAGGCTCCTGTAAGGTATGTAGTAAACAGGACCTCTCTTCTTCCAACTTCCGGTCATTCCAATGCAATCCTCAAAATATTCCCCGTCGTCATCTTCATTAATTTCTAATTCACCGATTAATCGTCTTGTCATTCTTAGCGACGGAACTAGTGGGAGAATTCCAGGGTAGATGCGGAGATTAGCTTTTTCTTTTTTTTGCAAATCTTTTATTTTTTCCCTGATCATGTTGTGTGTTGCGATTACTAAATCTGATACGTCTCTTCCATCGTCGCCGGCAAAGCCCCTTGATCCAATTGGCGGTTTTCGCGGATCTGCTTGAACAGGCTTAGATAGGGGGGCAACTGTAAGTAAGATTTGCCTTTCTTTTGAAGATCTAGGTCTTTCCTCATTTTCTGAATCTTTTTCTTCGGTCTTCTTAATGGGTTCTGTTTTTTGATTGTCTTTGAAATAAAAGCACCAAGCGCTTTCGACATTTGTCTTGACAGACTCTACAGATTCTCCCGATCTGGCGCACACGTCGGCATCGCCGGAGGCGTCAATAACTGTTTTACAATTAATTGCCACGCGTCCGCTTTTATTTTCAATAAAAATAGTTTTTATCATGCCGTTTTTTGATTTTACGTCGCAGAATCTGCTGTCATACCATATATCAACACCACTTTTTAAAATCAATTCTTCCATGCTCAGCATGAAAGATGCGGGATTGAAATCTACGCGGAAACGGGTTTGTTTTCTCTGATTAACGTCTCCTCCCTTCTCCCAGCAGCTCGGAATTTTATTAAACCCGTCGCTGACTGAAAGATGAAGAAGTTCTTCTCCTATTCCACCTATGACTTGATTCCCCATTCCGTCACATATTGGAAGATAGACTATTATATTGCCAAGAGTTGCGAGCCCGCCGGGGGCAGTTTCTTTTTCGACAAGTATGGTATTCGCTCCTAGCCGTGCCGCAGCAAGAGCAGCGGAGATGCCGGCTATTCCACCGCCCACCACGACCACATCAGTATCTTTTATAACGGGGATTTTTTTTGTCATAATGTTTTTTTATTTTGGTATTTCTGCTGTGCTTTATGTTTTGCCTTTAACGAGGTAAGCTATCTGAGAGTTAATAATTTTCAATAACATTGCGCGTATAATCAAATTTTGTTCATTTTATTGATAGAGACAATTGCAAAATTGCCGCCGGAACGCCGGTTCTACTTGTCACGTCATCTTGTCCGGCGTAGCTGGAGGCGAAGACGGAAGGCGAAGGCGGATGACCGGCCTCACAGCCAGCCATAAGGCTGGCTATCCTTTTAAAAGGCAATTATGCAATCGGCCCGATATATTGAAAATTTTTGTTTTGTGGACTTTAAAAATTGCGGATTAGCCATAACTTGCTTTAAAATATTGTTTAACCAAAAAACATATCTAAATGTCTTCTGAATTTGTACATCTTCATCTGCATACGGATTTTAGCCTCCTTGATGGGGCGTGTCAGATTCCATGGCTTGCGAAATTCGCATCAGAGATGAAGATGCCGGCTTGCGCGATAACCGACCACGGTTCACTTGGCGGCGCGGTGCAATTTTACATGGAGATGAGAGCTAACGGGGTAAAACCTATTATTGGTTCTGAGCTCTACGTCGCTCCCAACGGCCGTTTTGACAAAAATCCAAATGTGCCTCAGTGCAGAGGATATCACCTGATAGTCATAGCAAAAGATTTGGAGGGCTACAGGAATCTTTGTAAGTTGTCGTCACGTTCGGCTCTCGAAGGGTTTTACTATAATCCGAGGGTAGATAAGGAGCTTCTAGCCGAATTGAGTGGCGGGCTTATTGGAATGAGTGCATGTCTTGCAGGGGAAATCCCTACTAGAATCGTCGAAGGAAGAATAAAGGATGCGAAAAAGGCCTTGGAATCATATATAGATATATTTGGTTCTGGAAATTTCTATCTTGAGCTTATGGACAATGGATACTCCGATCAAAAATCTGTAAATAAAGAGCTTATTTTGCTTTCCAAAGAATATGACTTAAAACTGGTCGCAACCAACGATGTGCATTATCTAAAAAGAGAACACGCCAAGGCCCAAGAGCTTTTAGTGTGTATAAATACTGGCAAAAAGTTGGATGATCAGGATAGGATGAAATCCGAATCGGATCAGCTTTATCTCAGATCCGCCATTGAAATGAAAGAGATTTTCAGGGAGGTGCCGGAATCTGTCAGAAACACTCTGGAAATAGCGGAAAAATGCAACGTGAGCCTGCCTGTGGGAGAAAACCATTATCCGGTTTTTAAAAAAGATGGGGTGGAAGACAACGACGCCTACCTGAGAAAAATATGCATTGATGGCATAAGAGAGCGTTTTGGTTTTGAGCCTGGGGACAAGAATCTTTCAGAAGATCAAAAAGTGGTTCTTGATAGAATTGATTATGAGCTTGGTGTGATAAGCAAGGCAGGGTACACTTCGTATTTTCTTATAGTCTGGGACTTTATGAAATTCGCAAGCGACAGCTCGATTTCCGTAGGAGAAGGACGTGGCAGTGGAGCGGGAAGTCTCGTGGCCTACCTCAGCGGAATAACCGGAATAGATCCAATAAGGTTCAATCTTCTATTTGAAAGATTTCTCAATCCAGAGCGTGTGAGTCCGCCTGATTTCGATATAGATTTTTGCGAAAGGCGCAGAAGTGAAGTAATAGAATATGTGCGCGCAAAATATGGAGAGAAAAACGTTGTCCAGGTCGCCACTTATGGAAAGATGAAGGAAAAAATGGCCTTCAAGGACATAGCTCGGGCTTTGGGCAGGGATGCCGCCGAGGCAAACGAGGTAACAAAATTGTTCCCAAAAGTTGATAAGAAGGACATAAAATCGGACGACGACGACAGTCCGGCCATAGCGATGGATCACATTTTCAATACCGAAGCGGCGCTCAAAAAGAAAAAAGAGGAAAACGAGTGGATACGTGATGTCCTCGGATACGCGAAGGTCCTCGAAGGGCTTAACAGAAACACCTCAACTCATGCCGCGGCAGTGATAATCGGTGACCGACCCATAGAGCAGCTTGTGCCCCTTACTAAGGATAGCAAAGGCAATCCGATAACTCAATTCGCCGGTCCCGAATGCGAAAAGTTGGGATTGTTGAAGATGGACTTCCTCGGACTTTCCACTCTTACGATAATTCAAGACACTATAGATCTCATAAGGGCAACGAGGAAAATCGATATAAGCACTGAAAATATTCCTTTCGATGACGCGAATACTTACGAACTGATAAATAGAGGCGATACGGCGTGCGTATTTCAGCTTGAGTCGGAAGGAATGAGCGCCCTTTGCAGAAAATTCGGATGTAAACGCATAGATGACATAATAGCGCTAATCGCAATATTTCGACCGGGACCGATGGAATTTATACCGGAGTTCCTAGCCAGAAAAACAGGTCACACTGAAATACAATATGACCATCCGCTCATAGAACCGATAGTTAAAGAAACTTATGGAATAATGTTGTATCAGGAGCAGGTGATACAGTCTGTTCAAGCCCTTGCCGGATTCTCAGCAGGGCAGGCCGACATCCTGCGCAGGGCGATGGGGAAAAAGAAAGATGAAGAGATGGCATCTCAGAGGGACAAGTTCATAGAAGGGTGCGCGAAGGTGAACAATATTCCCAGAGAAAAGGCCTTGGAAGTATGGGAAAAGATAAGTAAGTTTGCCAAATACGGATTTAACAAATCCCACAGCGCGGCATACGCATTCCCCGCATATAGGACAGCATATCTGAAAGCGAATTATCCGGTCGAGTTCATGTGCGCTAATCTTACCAATAAGATGAATAAGCGCGAGGATATGATTTTCATACTCGGCGAATGCAAGAGGATGGGAATAAAGGTCATGCCGCCGGACGTGAACATCAGCGGAATCAGTTTTACTGTAGACGGAGATAATATTCGTTTCGGGCTTGGCGCTGTAAAGGCCTTGGGAGAAGTCGCCGCTGATGCAATAAGAAGAAGCAGGGATAAAGATGGGAAATTCAAAGATTTTCTTGAATTTTGCGTGCGGGTTGGGGAAGGATTGAACAGTCGAACTTTGCAAAACCTTTGTCTCGCCGGAGCCTTCGATTCTTTTGGCATAAAGAGAAAAGCTATCGTCGATAAAATAGCTGACACTTTGCTTATAGCGGATTCCATAAGGAAGGAGAAAAGCGAAAGTTCTCTTTTCGATGATGTCGCTGATTTTAAAGACACAGTTACAAAGGTGGAATACGACAGCAGCTCCGATGAATACACGGAACGAGAACTTCTTGCGGCGGAAAAAGATATTCTGGGCTTTTACGTGATAGGGCATCCGTTAGGGGAATACAAGCGAGTAATTGTGGACTATTCCACAGCGAGCATAAAGGATGTCATGGAGGGTAAGATTTCGGGGTCGGTCAGGATCGGCGGCATAATAAACTCCATAACAGAAAAAACATCCAAGAAGACAAATAAAAAATTTGCGATCATCGAATTTGAAGATTTTCTCGGGAGCACTAAATGCTACATATCATCAGATCTTTTGGAAAAAGTATCTCCAAAATCTGAAGATCCGGACAGAAAATTTACCATAGCCAGCGAAAAGGTTTGTTTCATAAATGCTACCGTCGAAAATTCGATTGATGGGGACAAGAAGGAGTTGAGTGTTGTTGAATTTCTAGATGTTGATGATGTGGTGGCAAAATACACGAAGGAGATTCACGTAAGGCTGAACGAGGCGACAACCGACTCCGAAAAATTGGGAAAAACTTTCGAAATATGTTCTAAAAATGAAGGGCGTTGTCCTCTGGTAATATGCGCAATCGCCGCTACAGGGGAAAATGTATTTATTGAAGCGGCCAGAGGAGCGACCGTGACCCAAAGTCTTATAAAGAGCATAGAGGAAGTTCTTGGAGATGAGAGTGTACATCTCAAAATAGATAAGTCCGCCTCGGACTTTCAACGAAGAAAAAACAATTTCGGAAACAAAAATGGCAAACAGGATTCAGAAAGTAAATACTAAAAAATCCACCAAAAAATCGCGTGTTGCCATACTTACAATAGGCAATGAACTTCTTTCCGGTTCGACCGTGAATAGCAACACCTCGTTGATTGGTCAGGCTCTTGCAGAGTTCGGCGTGGAACCGGAAATCCAGATTAGCGTACCAGATGATGGCGAAAAGATATCAGAAGCGCTGGAAAATCTGGCCGGAAATCCCGGATTGATAATCAGTACTGGCGGCCTTGGTCCCACATCCGACGATATTACGAAAAAAATATTCGCGACAGCTTTCGGACTAAGACTTGAGAGGGACAAAGACACGGAAAAGAAAATTCGTGGATACTGGGCAAAAAGGCGAAGAGGAAAAATCCCTCCGTCGGTTTTCAATCAGGCGGATCTTATTGTTGGGGCTCAGAAGGTGGATAATGATGTTGGCACCGCCCCTGGTTTTATCATAAGATCAAAGGCGAAAAATATTGTACTTTTGGTTTTGCCTGGACCACCTTCAGAAGCCATGCCTATGTTAAAAAAAGTTATTAAAAGACTGCTTTGCGAAGCGGAAATAGAAACCGGATATTGCTGCCGTGTGCTGAGTTCGGGGATTGCTGAATCTATAATCGAGGGAATAACGGAGCAGATCATTAAGGGCAAAAAAAATCTTACTCCTGCTTACTGCGCTTCAGTGGAGGGTGTAAGAATATATCTCAAGTCCAAAAATTCTGATTTGGCTAAAAAATGCGCGACGGCGCTTGAAAAAAGGCTCGGATCAAACCTCATCGGACTTGGAGCTGAGAACGTATATGAAGAAATGATTTTAATGCTTAAGAAGAGGAAGGATAAAATATCTCTTGCCGAATCCTGTACAGGTGGACTTATTGGGAAAAGGATGACTGATATTCCCGGTTCATCGGATGTATTGGATGGCGGAATCATAGCATATTCCAATTCGGTTAAGACGTCGGTTCTCAAGGTCTCCGAAAAAACCATTTCCAAATATGGAGCAGTGAGCGAAAATTGCGCACGCGAAATGATAAATGGTCTAGAGAAGATATTTGATACTGAAGCGATGATCGCCGTAACAGGTATCGCTGGGCCCGGAGGGGCTTCTGCGTCAAAGCCTCTTGGCCTTGTTTTTATAGCGACGTCATACAGGGGCAGATGCGAAGTTCGCAAATATCTTTTTGGCGGCGGGAGGCAGAACGTAAGGGATCGTGCAGCCGCTTCAGCAATCAATCAGCTAAAGAAAATGATCTTGGGTTAATAAATTTACCGTCTTGAAATCCCTATAATCTTCAATAATTCTTTCAATTGGCACTTATCCTGCTATCTTAAGGAAGCAAAGAAGAACGGGAAATAGGCCAATGAATATCAAGATTTTAAAAACAGCAGACAGGAGCGCCCCCGGAGCGGAGGAGAGAAGCGTTCACGACGAGGAAACACAAAAAGTGCTTCCAAAACCCTCCTCCGGAGAGCTCGAAAAAGGCGTGCTCAAATGCAGAAGCTGTGGAACATTGGTCCGTTTGGATTCGGTCTCGCCGCTGACTCTTTGCAAATGCGTAAATCCCGCTTGCTCTTCGATGTTGTTCATCCCGATGAGGATAAAGGACTATTGGCTTTATGAGCCTCTGGGCGGCGGTGGAATGGGAAGCGTTTATCACGCATTTAATGTGAGAAATCCAAATGCGGAATTCGCAGTAAAAATATTGCCCAGGCAACGTAAAAATAACAACGACCTCATAGAAACTCTGCTGAAAGAAGCCCAGGTCGGCTCTGAATTCGGATTTCATCCGCACATAAGCAAAGTTTATGAATACGGTTGCTCGGATGGAGAATATTTCGCTTCGTATGAATTTGTTGAAGGCATAAGGCTTGACCGGATCATAGAATCTCCTGTCAGAAGATCCGACAAGGAAATTTTGCTGTGGTCGTTGCAAATACTTTCCGCCGAACAGCATATGTTCAATAAAGGATACCTTTTCAGGGATCTCAAGCCGCAAAATGTGATTATAGATACAAGCGGTAACGTGAAAATGATAGATTTCGGACTTGTCTGCAAAGTGGAGGAAAGTAAATCCATAAATGCCAAAATCATATTAGGATCTCCATACTACATGCCACCAGAGCGCATCATTGGAGAACAAGAGGGACAATATAGCGAAATCTACAGCCTGGGAATGCTATTGTATCACATGATGACAGGAAAGACTTTTTATAGTTCGGACGACGTTAAGGGCATAGTTGAAAAACATGTTTTCATGCCTCATATTTCGTCTCTATCCGTTAAATTTACCGGCAACTCAAATCAGCAGATGGTCTCCGTACTTGAAAAGATGATATTAAGGGATCCCCAGAGACGCATACAGAGCTATAAGGAAGCCGGAGCAATGTTGTTTAATCTCTACAAGGCCTGCGCGTGAATCAGGACAACAAAGAAAAAAGACTATCAAAATTCCTCAGCGATTCAGGCATTGCATCAAGACGCAAGGCTGATGAAATGATAAAGGCGGGAATGGTCTCCGTAAATTGGAAAATTGTGACCGATGCCTGGACAAGGGTTAAAGCCGGCGACAGAGTGCTTGTGAACGGAAAGGAAATTAAGGCGAGAAATATCCAAAAAGCATATATAATGCTTAATAAGCCGGTTGGAGTTGTATCCACTTGCTCTGACGAATATGCCGAAATCAAAGTAACGGATATAGTTAAAATCAAAGGTGCAAGATTATTTCCGGTCGGCAGGTTGGATAAGGACAGCGAAGGGTTGATATTTCTTACGGATGACGGAGATTTCGCAAATAGAATCACGCACCCAAGATATGAAATATCAAAAACTTATACCGTATGGGTTGACAGGAAAATTCCAGAAGATTCAATAAAAATGCTGCTGCGAGGCATTAGAGACGATGGAGAAACTATAAAGGCAGAAAAAATAATCTCAAAGGCGGAAAAACTTTACATATTTATAATGAAAGAAGGAAAAAAAAGAGAAATCCGCAGACTTGTAACTCGCGCAGGAGCAAACATAAGGAAACTCCGACGAACAGCCGTAGGAGACGTTGAACTCGACAAGCGGCTGCCCGTTGGAAAATGGCGGCATTTATCCGAAAAAGAAGTCAAATCCCTTTTAAATAATGCCGCGGAAAAAAGATAGAGCCGATTGCAAAGTTGCCTTTTAAAAGGATCGCCAGCCCTATGGCTGGCTCTTAAGCCGGTCATCCGTCTTCGCTTTCAGCTACGCCGAGACAAGTAGGACCGGCGTTCCAACGGCAATTTTGCAATTGGCTCAGATAGAAAGACTTACTTCTTCTTCTTTGAAAGATATTCAGCCTTTTTCTTTTCAAGCATCAGTCCGACTTGATCCGCATCGATAGGATCATAGCCTTTCTTGCTGATTTCAGCCAAAAGGCCTTCCCATTTCGCGTGGTCCCATTCGCCTTTGTTCTTCTTTACAAAGGTCGTCAGGAGTGTCGTCCTTGAAAGCTTCTTCAGATTGTCTTCTTTCAGTCCCATTGTAGCTTCCTCCTATTTTCCTTTAGTGTTTACAGTTTTTAACTGTGGGGCAAACAGTACATCGGACTAGGGAGATTTCAAATCGAAACCCACATATTTTTATGGTTTTGGCTGTTTTTTTATCAAATCTAAGCTTTTTCTAATGATTTTCTCATCTAAAGGCAAATCGGAGAGCCTGCCATCCATATAAGCTTCGTACCCATTTAAGTCCATTAAACCGTGTCCGGAAAGACAGAAAAGTATGTTTTTTTCTTTTTTCTCTTCTTTTGCCTTTAGAGCTTCTCTTGCGACTGCAGTTATAGCGTGTGACGATTCCGGAGCCGGTATTAAGCCTTCCGTTTCCGCCCAGAGTTTTGCGTATCCATAACATTCAAGTTGGGGGAGAGATTCGGCTCTGATTAGTTTATCAGCCAAAAGCTGGCTTACTATAGGTGATAACCCGTGATAACGCAATCCTCCGGCATGAACGGGTGGCGGCATGAAGCTGTGCCCCAAGGAATACATTGGCATCAGTGGTGTCTTTTTTGCGGTATCGCCGTAATCGTATACAAAAGGCGCCCTTGTCATTGTAGGACAGGCCTGCGGTTCAACTCCGAGTATATCGATTTTTCCTCCGTCGATTTTTTCTTTAATGAAAGGAAACGAAATTCCGGCGAAGTTGGATCCACCGCCCACACAGCCTACGACCACATCAGCTTGTTCGCCTGTCATCTTCATCTGCTTTTGAGCTTCAAGTCCGATTATTGTCTGATGCAGGCAAACAAAATTTAACACGCTGCCAAGGGAGTATCTGGTATCTTCTGAATTTAACGCGTCTTCTACGGCCTCACTTATTGCTATTCCAAGGCTGCCTGGACTGTTAGGATCTTCCTTTAGGACATTTCTTCCGGTTTCTGTGTCGGGACTTGGACTTGGAATGCACTCGGCGCCCCAAAGTCTCATTATTGTTTTCCTGAAAGGCTTCTGCTGGAAACTTACCTTTACCATGTAAACTTTCAGTGCCAGATCAAATAATTTGCAAGCGAAACTTAGGGCGCTGCCCCATTG
>CAZXAC010000086.1:0-10260 GCA_964638335.1 uncultured Lentisphaera sp.
ATTGAACTTCAACAACTTAAATCCTTTTCGACTGATTGAACCGCAAAATGTAGGTTAGTATCACTTTGAATGCAACTCAGTATTACCTGCTAAGTTTGATATTCTCAGGGCGGGAAAAACAAAAAAAAGGACCTGCGCAATGCAGGCCCTAATATTCAGAGAAATAAAGAACTTACTTGCTAAGTTCGTTCGCTTCTGTTTTTACTTCTTCTGCGGCTTTTTCAGCGGTTTTCGTTGCGTCGCTCAATCCGCTGTCAATGCTTTTTCCAGCTTTTTCTGCGGCACCTTCTTTCTTGCATCCTGTGAAAGCAAATGCGAGAATCGCAATCGCCACGACTGAGACAAATACCTTGCTCATAATCAGTTCTCCTTTTATTTGGTTTGGCACACTTTTTCAGCAATGTACCTTGCTTAGCGGTTTTAGCAAGTTTTTTAAAACTTGGATTTGAATTTCTCTCAATCTGGATAAGCTTCTGTGTTTTTCTTTTGTTCCGTTAAAATCAACTAGGTCTAAAACCGAACCCATGCGCTTTCAAGTATATTGTTTTGCCTTCATTCTAAGCTTTGCCTCAACTATGTTTGTAAGGGGGATCTTTTTTCTAACCCGTTACACATTTGGAATGAGCGATGGACAAAACCTAATCCTCGCGCTGGTATCAGGTCTAACCTACGTAGTTGGTGCCCAGCTTTCTCACTACGCTGGAGAAAAATTTTCCGCGAAAAAAGTTATGATGTTCTTGATTTCAGTGCAAATAATTTCTCCATCGCTCTGTTTCTTCTACAACTCTTTTCCATCTCTTTGTTTTTTGTTTCCTCTTTTCGCAATGGCAAACGGAATGACCTGGCCCTTCGCGGAAAGTTACGCAAGCGCTGGACTTGATGAGAAAGAATCATCTTCGTCAATAGGAATATACAATATATCCTGGAGTTCGGCTGTTCCCGCCGGCGTATGGGTCTCTGGATGGATAATATCAGCTTCAGGGAAAAATATACTCATGACAGTTGCCCTAACGGTATTCGTTGCAATGCTTGTGGCAATATTCCTTCCGAAAAGAATCCCACATCTTACGGTTGAAAGCGGGGAAACTCCGCCAAACAGAGAAAGTGAAACCTGCCCGGACGCGAAAGCGATGATGCTCTCCGGCAGATGGTCGATGTGTTTCTCATATGCCCTTATACAGCTTCTTTCATCTCTCTTGCCCGGAAGATTTTATGAATTGGGGATATCGGTTGGTGTGGCTGGATTTGTAGCTGGATTTGTGGATATGGCACGAATTTTGGCATTTATATGGATGTCCCAGACTCATTGCTGGCACGGAAAACGATCAATTCTTTTCATTTGTTCCCCAGTTCTCTCTTTGGGTTTTGTCCTTTGTATGTTTTCAGATAAAATATGGATGATTCTTGCCGGGGAGATGATATTTGGAATAGCCGCCGCTTTATCGTATTATGCCGCATTGTATTACGCCATGGTTATAGGCAATGCCCAAGTTGGAGCTGGAGGTTCCCACGAAACCGTAATAGGAGCCGGATTCCTCGCCGGACCACTAGCGGGCATAGGCGCCAATCAGATAGCGCTCACTTTGGGGATGACCCTAATATCTGGTCCCGTTATCGCAATTGCCGTCATGAGCGCCATATTCATACCCATGTCAATCAAGTCCCTTTGCGTAAATCGAAAGGCTTGAAAAAGCGTATTTATGGCTTATCTTTCGCGTCGCAAAAATAAAAATGGAGATATTCATAATGTTTAACGCATCAGATCTTAGGAAAGGACTGAAGGTGGAGATAGATGGACAACCATACGTGATAACGGAATTTGAATTCTGCAAACCGGGCAAAGGCACCGCTCTGTACAGATGCAGAATCAAAAATCTTATAAACGGTTCCACGATGGAAAGAACATACAGGCCAGTTGATAAGATAGGCAAGCCGGATCTTGAGGAACGCGAACTGATGTTCTCATACAAAGAAGGAGATACCTTTGTTTTTAGTGACAATGAAACTTACGAAGAAGTCAGGGTTTCAAAGGAAAAACTGGGAGACAGCGCTTATTTCCTGATCGAAAACGCGGAATGCAAAGTACTTTTTTTCAAAGGAGAACCGATAGATATAAGTCTTCCGGTATTCGTAGAAAAGAAAATTATCTACACCGAACCAGGGGCGAGGGGCGATACAGCCACCAATGTGATGAAACCGGCAAAACTCGACAATGGATACGAACTCAATGTCCCTCTGTTTATAAACGAAGGCGACTTGATAAGGATAGATACACGTACGGGACAGTATGTTGAAAGAGTCAACAAAGCCTGATTATATAAAAAGGCTTTCTGATCTTGGAGAGCGCCTTCAGAAGAGAGCCATCATTATAAAATCAGTCAGGGAATTCTTCCTTCAAAAAGGCTTTCTTGAAATAGAAACCCCGTTGATTCTAGATAGCCCCCTTCCCGAAGCACATATCGAGGCGATAAGTGCGGAAAAATCTTTCCTGCGAACTTCGCATGAACCCCTCATGAAGGCTTGCCTCTCAGCCGGATATGGAAAAATCTTTGAAATCGGACCCTGCTTTAGAAAAGAAGAAATAGGGAGGCTGCACCGCGAAGAATTTACAATGCTTGAATGGTATCAGGCGGGAGCATCTTCCTCAGATCTGATTGTGTTTACCAAGGAACTTCTTACGAGCGTAGCAAAAAAATCGATTGGTAATACAAAATTCAGATATGGCTCAAATGACATTGATTTATCTTCCGAATGGGAAATAATCACAATAAAGGAGGCTTTTGCGAAATTCGCAGGATGCGATGTAAACGATTCCATTTCAAAAGACCAATTTGAAATAGACCTAATCGAAAAAATTGAGCCCAAACTTCCAAAAGACAGACCATGCATAATCAAAGACTACCCAGCCAAATATAGAGCTTATGCAAAACTAAACGATAAAGATCTATCAACCGCAGAT
This sequence comes from uncultured Lentisphaera sp., assembly GCA_964638335.1. GTDB lineage: Bacteria > Verrucomicrobiota > Lentisphaeria > Victivallales > GWF2-50-93 > DYMC01. The sequence goes on from CAZXAC010000086.1 coordinate 2,960, forward strand.
AGATGGGAGCTTTATATCGCCGGAATTGAGCTTGCAAACACCTATTCCGAACTTGATAATAGTGACGAAATCAAAAAAATTATGACGGAAACTAAAATAATGAGAAAAAACACGAAAATGAGGGAATATTCTAGTAATTTTGCTTTTGACGGTGCTTTGTCGGCTGGAATTCCTAAATCTGCCGGATCTGCGATGGGAATAGATCGCTTTGTAATGCTTCTGACGGATGCAAAATCTATAGAAGAAGTGAAAATATAGATCATTATCTTGAGCCGATTGCAAAATTTCCGTTGGAACGCCGGTCTCACTTGTCTCGGCGTCTTGTCCGGCGTAGCTGGAGGCGAAGACGGACGACCGGCTTAAGAGCCAGCCATAAGGCTGGCGATCCTTTTAAAAGGCAATTTTACAATCGGTTCATTGTAATATTGCGACAATCGCAGTTACAGCAAATATGCTGTTTAAAATTAGCCAAAGCAAGGCAATCTTAACCCCTTTATAGAATTCCAAAAGAGAATAAATTGCTACCATCAAAGCTCCGGTAAAATAGATGACCGGATGTGACACGGCAAAGCCGGCTCCTATTGTTATTACTCCAAGGGCACCGATAAATTCATTGGGCTTATTCCGAAACTTTGGATAAGATACTATCATGAAAATTATCCCGCCAAGTAGCGGGACCAATGCCTTAAAATGCCCGCTTACGGGAAGAAACGCCACAACAGTTCCCGCTATGATTATACCCTGAAGACAGGTATAAAGGAAATGTTTCTCGATTATGGAAGATGTTATCAGAAATAATGCGCCAACAAGAAAAAGCAATTTCTGTGTGTTTGAAATGGTAATCAGAGCTCCGACGGAAGATAAAAGCATACCGATAATTCCAAAAAGGACGCTGTTTCCAGAGGATTTCATTAGATATACTGAGGTCTTTGTCAATTTCTTTTCTTAGGTCCTTTCAATTTTGGTGGATTGTCAAAATATTTTTTGAATTCCTCTAGTGTGGGTTTGAGCTTCTTTTTTGCTGCAATATATCGTGGATAACTGTAGTCTTTTGTTTCCTCTGCGCGCTCTATCTCGTACATCATTTGCGTGAGTACTCTGAGGTATTCAGCAGTCTTGGCAAGAAATTCCTTGGGTATTCCGGCGGCTTCGGGTATGTATGGGTGGACAGAATATGCCTTAAATGTGGAATATAAGGCTTCAAGTTCTCCCGACTCCAAATTACCTGTATTTAAATACCCCTTAAGAAATTCATGGGATGATTCATAGTTGGACCTAAAAAGGTGCATGTTAAGTTTCGCGTTTTCAGCTTCCTTCTCTTTGCTTGGTTTTTCTGCAAACAGAGGAAATCCTAAACACAGACAGACAATATATGGCAATATCTTTTTTTTCATGATGATTTCCTCTCCGTTAATCTTCTATATACTCGTACTTTGTTATTTTCCATTTCTGACCAGTTGCTGAGGCGTCATATTTGACTTTGACCATGATTTTCTGCTCTGCGAGTATTTCGTCGGCACCGAGGTCGTATTTGGCAAGCTTACATCCAGATATTGTTTCATCAACAAGTCCAGGAGTACTTGATGCCGTTGCCGCGCTGCCATCCCAGTAAAAACCGGGATCCCCGGATGTTCCATCAAGATTTGAATCTGTGGCATCGCTGTCATAATTCAGATTCTTGCTTACTGTAAATCCGGCTCCGGACTGGACTGTACCAATATCTTTTATGGTCTGGGCTAGGACTATAATAGTGAATTCGTCAGCGATATCAGTCTTTGTAAGATTTATGAATTTTCCTATTATTTCTTCCGTTTGGGCATCCTTGGTCTGTGAAATTTCAGTCCCATCCGATAGGGCATCAACCCTAGTTACATGTGCGCGGGTTATGAAAGTCCCTTCAGAGAAATTTGTTATTGCGCTAGCCATATTTGTTACATCTGTGCTATAATCCAGTGCTGTCCCATCAGTCCCAATTGTGGAAATAGTGGATCCATATTTTATGTACGCTAGGAGAGCTCTCGCAACATCTTCTCCGCAAGCTCTAAGATTCACCTTGCCCCAGGAGGAGTGTTTATCAGTCATCTTTATCTGATCAAGTATGTTAGCGTCTCCTTTCGTATAAGCTCTACCCCCAAATCCTGATGAAATTCCATATTCCCCGTCTTCTCCAGAAGTTCCATTGTCATCATCGTCATTATTATATGTTTTTATATTTAGGGTCTGCCATTTATTTGCCCTGTGAATTAGTCCAAGTTCCCATGGGGACTGCATCGGAGCATTCCGAATATAGGCGCTGGATACATTGTACGGATGTGATGCCCCGTCTTCATTGTCATACCCCGCCCCGGGATCTGGCACGCAAATGAGCACCCCTGCGGATGTTTGATTCGGATTGACTTGAACAGTCGGAAGCGTTAGCGTACTATTCAATGCTTGGTATGACCATCTTGCTACATGCAGATTCTGTCTAGGATCGTTAACCTCCCAAGAGAGAGATCTTAAAGGACTATTGTCTGAAGAAAAACCACCGGCGACGACATTATCGAAAATAGCATGTGAGCCAGATCTTACGTCAAATGCTCTGGCGGAAGTATGTGGTTGCAGGCATGCGAAATCATAATATGCGGAACCATCACTACTCATGAGTTTAACTTTGAAGTCGGTTATGTCGGAGACTGTAAGCGTTCCGGCTGCATACGATGTCGAGGTTTCTGCGGTCATCGGTATTGTTGCGACAGCTTTTGCGGCTGTAGCAATTGTCGTATAGCCTGGGGCACCAAGGGCGGCAAATGTACGTTCAGCCGCAATATTATTAAAATCTATGAAAAGATTCTTATCGGTGGGATCCGGATCCGCTACGGATGACTGTGTTACAGTATAGGTGCCCTGGGAAACTCCATCCAAACTAAAATCCAAAGTAAATGAAAAAGCCCCGTCAGGAATAGATATTATACTCGAAAGATTGCTTCCGTACATATCACACACTTCAGCATAAAACACTATAGATATGGCAAATATATATCTGAATTTTGCCGGATCGACTATACCAGCATACCTGTATGTCCGGGCATTGCTGAATCTAAGTCCTATATGGTTTATATATGGGCATTTTTCGAGACCAACGTAAGTCGGGCTGTTGTCGCTATCGCGGGTGGCATTTGAATCGGAGTCAGAATAATCAATCAGATTTGCGGCGATTTGCTTCTTTTTTGTTGCTGCATCGGCCCAATCCCCTTCGGTATCATTCCAGTTATTTATCCACGGGATTCCGTCTCCGTTAAAGTCTGAGGCATCCCATGCCGTGGGATCTTTCAGGATGTAGTCGGTCATGAAAGCCAAAGCATGGTCGTTCCTGTCCACGTCGGCGTCTCCGTCCTGGTCTCCCTCTGTTCCAATTCCATCGCTGGCATGGGCGTTTTCCCAGTCTGTTCTTGCCAGGTTGAATCTGTGAAATAGTTCTGCTGGTTCTTGGATCAAGTTTGCATTGTCATCGACCCAGAACTGTTCTTTGTCTGCCGCGGATCTGATTCCGAACCATTCATTCCAGTAGAATCTCTGGCTACTATTTGTTATATTGAGTTTGCCAGCGCTGAAAATCGTATCAATATCAACCCATGAAGATCCATCTGCTAGCATGCCTCCTCCGACGGCGGTAGAACTTAGATTGGTTAAATTACCAACGGACATATACGCGTGTGGAAAGGATGGAACGAGCCCCTTGGCGCTGATTTCGCAAACATTTTTGCCAAATCTTACGGGATCGTTGCCCTCATCAACGGCTGTTCCATCTGGATAGTCTCCGCCCGCATTATGCGACACTATGAATGACGGATCGAGCTTTCCCCCGCTGGGTATTACAACGTAAGCATATCTTCCTAGTATTTGCGCATCATCTCCCGTCTTGCCATTGTAAACGTACTGCCAATGTAGGGCATCGTCTCGGGTTGCGCTATACGTAGAGCTGTCCCAAGTGTAATAATCTATTCCGCCGACTGAAGTGCTTATCCTCCATAGGGTATCAAAATTCTCGTTGTTGCCATAGGTGTCTTCTTCTTCATGGCTTATTGTCATGTCAAACATGGCGTTTGGCGTGCTTGCGGCGTAGTACGATATTCCGGCGAGGACTTTTTCCACTCCACTTTCGGCGATAAGGCGTGCGAGGGTTACGCTGGCGGAATTGCTTGCCGCTTTTTTCTGGATGGTTGAGGTTGACGCGAATCCAAGTGCTAGGACAAGCAGGATGGAAAGCACCCCCAAAGTCATTATCAGCGCTATGCCACTCTGAGATGATTTTCCTTTCATTTTCCCTTCTCCTCAGTCAACTGATTAAGCCAAAAAACAACACAAAACCCAACAACTATCACAAGACCTTCTCGGGTCTTCCGTATTTACAAGCACCAAATATGCCACAACCAAAGGCTTTCGCCTTTGTACTTATTAGTTCCAAATCATTTCTGGCTTTTTCAAGAGTATCGCCCTTAATCCTCTCTTTCTGTATCACGCCTATATCCCAGTCTGTATTTACCCTTGCTTTCCCTGATGCACGTGATCCAAAGATAAATACAAGAGACTCTTCAGCTTAAAATGTTCGGACAATTTGTTCTTCAATTCCTCTATTACTGCTTGAGCTTCCATAGTATCCTAATACGCTTGCCCTCTGTCGCCGATAAAAACTGTTTTTGTAAAAGTTCGCTGGTTGTTTTTCCTGAACTGCCAGGCGTCTTCGCTTTCATTGGTTCCTTTTTCGTCTGCCGTGAGCGGAGTGGTGGCATCGTAAGGAGTTGGATCTATGGATGACCATTTTTTCCACGAAACGCTGTCCATCAAAGTCAACGAAATTCTGATGTAATACGGAAGTGGCGTCGGGTAAGGATCTCCGGGATCTACACTTTTGCCCTTACGTGTCCCCACTTCAAAAGCCCCATCTCCATTTGAATCATACTGATAGTCCAGCGCCTCCATATCTTGTCCGTCTTTTTGATAGCAATTGAAATTTAGGCTTATTACATTTGGTATTACTCTGTCCCATTGCATGCTCGAGTCTAGCGTTGTTTCAGCCGCTGAGCCGTCCATTGTAAATGATTTGTCCGGGTATCCAGAACCATCGTTTGAAGAGGTGCGACCGACCGCAAAATTGCCATAGAAGTTCCATTTCTTGTTTTCTGTGTCGGAATCCGTCCTGTCCCCAGTTATGCTTCTCCTCAGCCAGCCGTCATAATCGGTATCGCTATGGTCCGTTGCGCAAGCCAATTGGTATTTGACTTCGCAAAGTTTTGACTCACAATAAGCGTTTGGCAGACTGCTGGTGGAAGTGACGAAGGCTAAAACGTCGTGATTTCTATTTTTATCCCAACCGGCATCGGCGTAGGCTCCGTGCCAGAAAGGAGTCATCTTCTCTACGTAGTATATGCATTGTATGTCTCGAGACATGAGATCAAGCGCGACTCTCGCGTTTTCATATACATCGGCTCTTGCGTTTGAAGATGTCCATGCCTGTTGAGCGGCAGAGAAAAAGCTTATCAATACAAGCATTATCAAGGAAAATACGCCCATAGCGGCAAGCAGTTCTATAAGTGTGAATGGAGACAGTGTGCGCAAGTTTGTTTTTTTGCCTTTCATTTCAATTCTCCATTTCCTTTTTTTTAATGCTAAGCTTCTTCAATATGACACGCCTTTAATTACTGAGGTTTGAAAAGTTCCTTGTAATAGACTCTTTTCTCGCGCTTACTGTAAGGCTTGACAAGAGGCCAGCTTATTTCAGCATATATGGTGGTTCCCAGTTCATATCTTAATGCGCTCATATCCGGATCGCTGAAGTCAATGGTTCTGCCTGCAATATTAAGTTTAGTTATGGGACCTTTCCATATTTTTACGTGAGCTTGGAAATCGGTATAGGACCCCGTTTTCTGCCAGATTCCGAATATGTCATCTCCCAAGCTGGTGGTATATATCCCTCCATTCGGATAAGCCTCGACCCAAGCCTGAGTTTCATGATTGGTATCAGCGTCATACAGTCCGGATGCGAGCGAATAAGATTTGAATTTACCGGCATTATCGGCAGTTGAAATATAATTAGCCCAGTCGTTTTTTACGGCCATGCTCACGTATCCCATGAATTCTTCTACAGTGTCCGCGGAATAGCTTTCGGCCATAGCGTCACGCAGGGCGTTGAACCCGATTGGGAAGAGTGACATTACTCCAGTTACTCCTATTCCTACCACAGCAATTGCAAGGGCAATTTCCACCATATTGAAGTAATGTCTAATCTTTTTCATTGCTAACACCATGTTTTAGCAACGGGAAAATCAGCCCGCGCAGTAATTATAACAAATTCAACGGAGCATATCCTATACCATGTTGCAGCAAAAAGCAAGGAGAAAGAATGATAAAAAGTGGCGTGCTTAGACGAAATTCTAGCAATTAGTTACAGGATATCCGTCTTTGTCCCCCGCTTGCGCTTGACCCCTGTCGAAGCGGAAATCTTGGTCTGCCGCCCGACTTGTCCCCATTAGCTCATGGCGAAGTGGGAAGCTGCCGAGCAAAGCGAGGAGCGTAGCGTGGCGGATCCAACTTCGCCCTGTGGAGCTACGCTGGACAGGGAGAGAGGTCCCCTTCGTCCCCTACGGGTAACTACGGGGACTGAAGGATTCTTTTTTTTATGAATGAAAACCCTGAGCCTGTTTTGAGATAACGTTCAAGATTTCTGGCTTGTTTTTCTGTTTCAACGGAAATCTGGCATACTAGGCGAAAAGGTCTTCTTGGTGCTGTGGATTCAACCAGCCCTTTATCATGTTCAAGTAATCTGCGTTCAAGATCTTTTGTCGAACCGATATAATGTTTCTTGTCCTTTAAGCTTTCAATTATGTATATATGCCACATTGTTTTCCTCATTTTGCCTGGCCTGCCACACGTAGCTGCCGAGCAAAGCGAGGAGCGTAGTGTGGCGGAGAGAGAGGGATTCGAACCCCCGATACGGTTGCCCGTATACAGCATTTCCAATGCTGCGCCTTCGACCGCTCGGCCATCTCTCCGAATCTGAAGTTGTCTTGGACGTTTCTGCTGTCATTTTACGTCAAAGAGCGTAAGGAAAAATCTTGCGCCGCTTATTCTATCACGTGAATTTTGGAACTCAAGTCTTCTCTCCCACATTTTGACAGTAAATCAGTTGAGCCAATTGCAAAATTGCCGTTGGAACGCCGGTCTCACTTGTCTCGGCGTCTTGTCCGGCTTAGCTGGAGGCGAAGACGGTAGCCGAAGGCGAAGACGGTAGCCGAAGGCGAAGACGGTAGCCGAAGGCGAAG
>CAZXAC010000087.1:0-10224 GCA_964638335.1 uncultured Lentisphaera sp.
TGAAGAGCAGAGGTTTGGCGTAGAACACAAGGAGAGCTTGAAGGCGATGCGTTCGTCGGTGGATGTAATATCCATGAGTGCCACGCCGATTCCGAGGACTTTATATATGGCCATGACAGGGATAAGGGATTTGAGTACGATATCAAGTCCGCCGAGGGAGAGGATGCCGGTGTTGACATATATATCCAGGTACGATCGAAAAACTGTTGCCGACGCGTTGAGTTTTGAGGTTGAGAGGGGTGGTCAGGTGTTTTATCTGCACAACAGGGTGAAGACTATTGCCGAGACGGCGAATAAGCTTGCGAAAATCGCGCCCGGGGTGAAGATTGGCGTGGCTCATGGACAAATGGATGAGGAGGAGCTGGAAGAAGAGATGCTGGCATTTTTGCAGGGCAAGGTGCAGGTGCTCTGTTGCACTACGATAATAGAATCAGGGATAGATGTTCCGAATGCCAACACTTTGATAGTGGAGAGGGCGGATATGTTTGGTCTTGCTGAGCTGTATCAGCTCAGGGGCAGGGTCGGTAGGGGGGCGAGGCAGGCGTATGCGTATTTCATGCTTCCGCCGCACTTACTTCTCACATCAAATGCCAGAGAGAGGATGGCGGCGGTGAAGAGGCATGGTCAGCTTGGTGCAGGTTTTAGAATCGCGTTGAGGGATTTGGAGATACGAGGCTCCGGAAATTTGATTGGAACCGAACAGAGCGGATACATAAATGCTGTCGGGTTTGAACTTTACTGTCATTATCTGAAAATGGCTGCGGCGGAGATGAAAGGAGAGAAGCTTCTAAACATTGAAGAATGTGAGTTGTCGTTGGATTTTGTTGTTTTCGGAAAAATCTCTGGTGGCAATTCCACGAAGATGGAATCGTTAATTCCGACGGAATACATTGAGTCGGAGAAATTGCGATATCAGTTCTATCGTAAGATTGCGCTTGCAGGAGATGAGAAAGCGATAGAGGAACTTTCCTCCGAGCTTGATGATAGATTTGGAAGGATTCCAAAAGAGCTGAAAAATCTTCTTGAATTGCAGAGATTGAAGATTAGCATATTAGGCGCCGGCTACGATCGTGTGAGGACAGCTGGCCCTGAGCTTGAAATATACGATTCCAAAAGGAAAAGATATCTTATGGTCGGCGGACGGCAACCGAAGCTTGCGGAGATTTCTCCATCAAAAAAACTGGATGAAATTTTTAAGATCATTTCAGATGCGGCGAATTAATGCCGTATTGTAAAAATTAGTCTAATTTGTTGTTGACAAGGAATTTACCAGAACAGTTTGGGAGGTAAGAGAGATGAAGCTCAACGTAGGCATTGACTTAGGCGGGACCAAGATGTTGGTGGTGGTGCTGGATCCTGATATGAAAGTCTTGTCCCGCAGAAAAACAAAAGTGAAGAAGGGCGTTTCTCCGCTTGATACCGCTATTGCGATGAAGAATCTATGCGAAGAAGCTCTTTCCAAATGCTCATCCAAGTGGTCTGATGTTGGGAATATCGGGTTATCAATACCTTCCTCAGTGAATCCGGAGACAGGAGAGGCGTTTCATGCTCCTGCTCTCGGTTGGAAGAATGTTCCAATAAAGAGTATAATTTCGGAGGTCTTCGGCAGGGACACCGTGATAGAGAATGATGTGAACTGCGGAGTTTTGGCTGAGTGCGCGGTTGGCTCAGCGAGGAATTTCAAAAATGTGATTGGTTATTTTGTTGGAACTGGACTTGGTGGTGGAATAATAATTGACGGGAAATTATTCAAAGGTACTAGGGGACTTGCCGGTGAATTGGGTCATGAAAAAATTGTCTGCGAAGGTCGCAAATGCGGTTGTGGAAAGAGGGGCTGCGTAGAGGCCTACTGCAGCAAGGCGGCTTTCGCGAGGAGGCTTGAAAAGGTTGCGGAATCCAAGAAAGTCTCAGTTCAGCTTAAAAAATATTTCGGGAATGATTTTTCCTCTTTGAAGAGCAGTCAACTTCGTGAGGCCTGGGATGATGGAAACAAAGTCGTGAGGGAAATAATAATTGAGGGATTTTCGATGCTTGGACTTGCTTCCGCGAATCTCGTTGCGATAATGGATCCTGAATGCATAGTCTATGGAGGCGGGGTGGTTGAGGCGCTAGGGGACGCGGTAATGAAGCCGATCAGAGATGCTTTTGAGGAGAATCTTTTTGGAATCAAGGCGTCGGATGTGTATCTATGCCTATCTGCTTTAGGTGATGATGCCGTGCCAATGGGAGCGGCGATCAACGCCATAGGCAGGCTGGCTGAAACTTGATGGGAATCATTTCCTTTGGATCTAGGGAGATTTTATGAATAGAAGAACTATTGTTCTGGCTGGTATTTTAATTGTTTTTATCGTTTCATTGGCGGTATTTCTTTTGGCTGGCGCCAGAGACAAATCTTCCACAGCGCTCATGTTATTTTTTGTTATAGTTTGTGGTGGATTTGCAGGCCTGATTGGTGTTATTATCTTTAGTTGGAGGATAGGTGGATTTTTTGCCGGGGAGCTTTGGAGTCTATTTTATTGGTCTTCCGGGAATGTTAGAGATTTGCCGCCGGAATTTTCCAAAATTCGTGCGAAAATCGCAAATGGCGAATACTCCGATGCCGAGGCGGAGCTTAACTGCATACTGGAAAAGGATAATGGCAATCCTTTTGTAATTGCGATTCTCGCGGAACTCTTTTTTGACAAACTGCACGATTTGAAAAAAACTGAAGGCTTGCTGAAATCATATCTAAGCAAGGAAGGGCGCAATCCGGGGGATCTGAAGTTTGCAATGATGCTCTCCGATGTGTATCTTGAGTCCGGCAGAACGGATCTAGCTATAGACTTTTTGAAATCCGAACTTGACAAAGGCTACAATCCGCAATTGATTGGGAAGTTGAATAAGAGAATATCAGCAATTGAAAACAGATAACAACGATGGTGTGACCACATGAAGATTGAAGAACTTTTAAGAGGAATGTTGGCGGCAGGGGCATCGGATCTTTTTGTCTTTGCCGAAAAAAAACCATTCTATAAAATAATGAACGAGATGAAAGAGGCTTCGTCCGACTTGGTGGACCTGGAGGACATGACCTCTTTCATGGATTCGGTTTTGAGCGAGGAAGGCCGGAAACGACTTTCGGAGCACGGAAGCTGTGATGCGGGGCTTACGCTTTTTGAGACTATGAGATTCAGGATAAATTTTTTCATACGTCAAGGGATGCCGTCATTTGTCGCCAGATTCGTCCCTATCGTTGATCTGAGTTTTGAAGAACTTTCTCTTCCGTCGTGCCTGAAGTCGCTTGCGGAGAAACCGCGAGGATTGATACTTGTCTGTGGTCCGGCAGGAAGCGGAAAGTCCACCACTGTGGCGGCGATGATAAATCATATAAACGCGAAATTCGCAAAGCATATAGTTACGATAGAAGATCCGGTGGAATATGTTCATTCCGACAAGAAGAGTGTGGTGACTCAGCGCGAGCTTGGTTCAGACACCTTTGATTTTTCGGAAGCTCTCAGGAATGTTGTCAGGGAGAGTCCTGATGTGATAGTTATCGGAGAGATGAGGGATTTGGACACGATGAAGGCGGCGCTTAACGCGGCTCTTACCGGGCATCTTGTAATTTCGACGGTTCATACTTCGAATGTCACCTTGTGTGTTGAGCGTATAATCAATCATTTTCCGGATCATCTTCGTGAACAGGCATCGTCCGACTTGGCACTTGCGATTGAAGGGATAGTTGCGCATCGTCTTCTCTCAGGTTCCAACAATTCAGGGAAGTTGTATCCTGCTCTTGAGATACTTATTTCCACTCCGCTTGTGAGAAAGACAATCTCCGACAGGCGTTTTCATGATTTGGATGAGATAATGAAACGTGGTTCAGAAGAAGGGATGAGGACTTTTGCCAGGTCTCTTGCGGATATGTGCAAGGAGGGCAGGATAAGTCTTGAAACTGGCGCACTGGCGGCAACGAACAGAGATGAGTTCATGTTTTTGGTGCAGGGAATGGAGAGCGGGTCTGACACGTTTAAGTTTGAAGAGGAGGATGATCAGGAGAAGTCGCTCAACATGAAGAGGCTCCTTCATTCGGCGATCGCGAACGACGCGAGCGATTTGTTGATAACAGCTGGTTCGCCGCCCTGTCTTAGGGTAAATGGAGATATTCATTCCTTGGAATCTGAGGTTCTTACTGCTAATGACACGAAGAGAATCCTTTTTGGAATACTGAATCAAAAACAAAGGGAACTTTTCGAGGAGAGGAGGGAGATAGATTTTGCCATAAGCGTAAATATAAAACGCGACAAAGGAGAGGACGCTGACCGCGATGTGAATTACCGCTTCAGGGTGAATGGATTTTTTCAAAGGGGGAATGTGGCCATAGCGGTAAGGGTAATTCCAAAGAGGATACCGAGCCCGGCTGAACTGGGATTGCCGAAAGTGCTTGTCGATCTAGTCGAGAAACGTCAGGGGCTTTTCCTGATGACTGGTCCTACCGGACACGGCAAGAGCACCACTCTGGCGAGCCTGATACATGTGATAAATCTTTCCCGTTCCTGCCACATAATAACGGTAGAGGATCCGATAGAATATGTTCACTCCAACAAAAAAGCGGTTGTTGAGCAGAGGGAATTGCATTCGGATACTCTTTCATTTTCAAACGCGCTGAAACATGTTTTGAGGCAGGATCCAGATGTTATACTCGTTGGAGAAATGAGAGATCCTGAGACGATTTCCGCCGCGCTGACTGCCGCCGAGACGGGGCATTTGGTTTTCGCCACGCTTCATACGAATGACGCTGCTCAGAGCGTGGATAGAATAATAGACTCCTTCCCTTCGCATCAGCAGAATCAAATCAAAATGCAGTTGGCCGGAAGCATTCTCGCCATAGTTTCGCAGAGGTTGTTGCCGAAACGTGACGGCAAGGGCAGGGTGGCCGCATTTGAGGTCTTGGTTGGTTCACCGGCCATCAAATCCCTCATACGTGACGGCAAGACGCATCTCATCCCTTCCACCATAGAGATGTCTGCGAAAGATGGAATGATAACGATGGAAAAGAGTTTAAAGGGACTATATGAGAGGAACATAATATCCAGAAGAGAAGCTCTCGCATACATGGGATCGATTAATTCCTGATTTTCTTGTAACTCGGATATTTCGCTATCGTTTAATGGTTTTTTTTAATTGCCGAATGGCATAAACAAATTCCTGTGATCATGCTTGACTAAGTCGGTCTCAAATATTATGTTTACTGCTCTTTTGCTTTAAGTTCAATCTCCTAATTAGGAGGCTTTTTAACATGACTTTTCATAAATCTTTTTCATTAGGTTTTTTTGCAATATCGTTAAGCTCTCTGCTCCTTTTTTCCGGTTGTTCCGAATACAAGGAAGACAAGGTGGCGGAGGTGAAGGTGCTATCCGGCGACAACCAGTGTTGCGCGCCAGGGGGCTCTGGACGTGAAGTGGTATGTGAATTTCTTGGTCCAGTCAAGCCGGGGCTACTTGGTGGGAAGGGGTCGGCAAGTCCTGCGCCGGGAATAAAGGTTCGTTTCGAGCCCTTATATGATTCGGACATTCAGATTTTAGATTGGAGCGAGGAGTCAGACGCTGGCGGTAAAGTGAAGTTTTCCTTTAAGACCGGCGCTCACATGGGGGATAACTATGTAAAGGTGGTTCCTGTCGGTTTCGAGTCAGCGGCCAAATCAATCAGGATTGTGAATGGTGTTCTCGTTGAAGGTGGAAAGCAGGAGGTTTACGCCAACCATTACCTTAATGATCCATTGCGGGTTCATGTATTCAATCCTGATGGAAGCCCTGCTGAGGGTGTAAGAGTTTATTTCTCATTTACTTCCTTTCCCGGAGAAAAGAATACCGCGAAATGCAAGTCTCTTGTTGTTACAGGCAAGGATGGAGTGGCGGAAAATGATGTAAAACTTGGAGAGAAGACAGGGAAATACAAAGTTCTTGTTGAGATATGTCCGAATTCCCAGATAGGAGGTTCGATCAGCAGGGGGATAGAAATTCCCTTGTACTCAAAGAATTTTTTCGGTATTACCGGAGTAATAGTTACGGTTTTGGGCGGTCTGGCTGTTTTTATCTTTGGCATGACTTTCATGACCGACGGTCTTCAGCTTGTCGCCGGCGACCAGATGAGAAGGATACTTCGTTTCTTCACCAGGAACAGTGTGGTAGCGATTGCGGCGGGAGCTTTGGTTACGGGCGTAATACAGTCTTCAAGTGCCTGCACCGTTATGGTTGTGGGTTTTGTGAATGCAGGCCTTCTGAATCTAACCCAGGCAATTGGGGTCATATTTGGTGCGAATATAGGTACAACTGTGACCGCACAGTTGATGTCTTTCAACGTTGGCGAATTGGCCTTCCTTTTTATAATAGCTGGTCTATTGCTTATTATTCTATCGAAGAAGACAGTTCTTAAGGGATGGGGGCAGACTTCTCTTGGTTTTGGTCTTTTGTTTCTGGGTATGGAGATAATGAGCGTGGAACTGAAACAGATATCTGAATTCCCGTCCGTTGTGAACGTCTTTCGTTTTTTCGACTGCACGCCCGTTTCAGGTCCATTGATGCCGATTCAGGCAGTCCTCGGAGCCGTGCTTGTTGGTACTCTTATGACAGTTATAATTCAGAGCAGTTCGGCCACGATAGGTATAGCGCTTGTTCTAGCGACAAATGGGTTGATAAATTTTTATACCGCGGTTCCGTTGATACTTGGAGATAACATAGGAACGACGATAACTGCGAATCTCGCCGCTCTTGGCGCCAATAAAAGAGCGAAGCAAGCGGCCTTCGCGCATTTCCTGTTCAACGTAATCGGGGTCTTATACATGCTGTTTTTATTCTATGTGCCATGGCGTGGCGCTCCGGTGTATTTATCGTTCATAAATTCTATTACTCCCGGCGATGTCTTTGCGCCGGATCCGGTGAATATCACTCGTCATATTGCCATGGCTCATACAATGTTTAATGTTATAAACGTGATAATACTCTTTCCGTTTATAGGAATGATTGAGAGAATATGCGCGTCCGTGATAAAAATAAAGGATAGTTCTTCAGAGAAGGTTTGCCATCTTGAGCCGCATCTCCTTGATACGCCAGGGGTTGACATAGAGCAGTGTATAGATTCGATAAGGTATATGACTGGCGAAGCATGGAAGATGGTTGCCGACGCCATGAATAAGGCTTTGAAGCCTGGCAGAATTGATAATGCCGTAGCGGAGGATCTTGAGACAAGGGAGATAAAGATTGATGAGATGCAGGCGAATATAACTAATTATCTTGTTGAACTCACCTCGAGGCGTCTTACGGAGCCTCAGGCTGAGCTAGTGCCGCTTTTAATTCATTGCACAAATGATGCGGAGAGGATAGCAGATCATGCGGGGAACTTGGTATCACTCACCAAGCGATTGGAAAAGGAAGAGTCTCGGATTCCTGAAGGCATGATGGAGGAGATAGATAATTTGTGGATGATAGTCCAGAATCAGTCCAAACATGTTTGTGAATGTCTAAAGAATGCTGCCAAAGAGGATTACATAGTGGCTTTAAGAGACGAGGACCGGATAAATGAGCTGGTGAAGTCTCTCGAGAAAAAGAATGTGAAGCAAATGAAAAAAGGCAAGACCGATGCTGTCACCGGCACTATAATTCTAGAAGTGCTGACTGTCATAGAAAAAATCGGTGATCATTTGAGTAATATTGCCGAAAGAGCCCCAGATATACAACAGGAACATGTAAGACTGAAATAGTACTTTGTCTTTTTGGCGTTTTTGTGGCGATATTTAAGATTTTTCCTTCGCGATAAATCCGGATATTGTTGTGAGGTCTCCTAAAATTTTTACTTGTCCAATTTTGAGTTTTTTATGATCAAATTTGAGATTCCTTCGGTTTTTAATATCAGATTGCCGAATTACAGTTTTGGTGATAGTGAGGCAATTCCGGCGTTGAGGCTTTTTCCTCCTTTTCTGAAGTCCGAACTTTACGCGCTGGTGAGCGAGGACCCTGAGAGCAAACGTCTTGCCGGCATATTTAATCGATTCGTTGTAATAACGCTTGTCGCCACATTTTCCTCCTTTGTCGGTATGATGCTATGCGTTCTCGCTCGAATATATATGTTTTATTTTTACTATCGCAGTTTTATGTATTCGACTCTTATGATGTTGCTGGTTTGGGCGATAAGCAGTTTTATGTCATGGTATAATTTAAAAAGAATGGCCAATGTTTTTAGCAAATTTTTCAATGAGACCAGGGAGGGCGAGGGCGTTTTTGTGCATTATGAAGTGAATGACAATGGCATTTTTAAAATGGAGACTTCGGACGGGAAGACCGATTTGGCTTGATTTTTTGTTTTTTTTTGCTGGAAAAAAAAACTTGTCCGCTTATCTTAAGGGCATCAAAAAACTATGGAGATTATAAAATGGCTGAAGTAACACTTAAAGACGTTAGCAAAATATATCCCGGCAATGTCAGAGCCGTTGATAAAATAAACTTAGATATAAAGGACAGGGAGTTCATGGTTCTTGTCGGTCCGTCCGGATGCGGAAAATCTACGACTCTGAGAATGGTTGCCGGACTCGAGGAAATTTCAGAAGGAACAATATCAATAGGTCAGAGAAGAGTGAATGATGTTCCGCCGAAGGACAGGGATATCGCAATGGTTTTTCAGAATTACGCTCTTTATCCGCATATGACGGTTTATGAGAATATGGCATTTGGACTGAAGCTAAGAAAGTTCAATAAGGCGGACATCGATAAACGTGTTTATGAAGCGGCAGACATTCTTGGTATCAGAGATTATCTGCACAGAAGACCGAAGGCTCTTTCCGGAGGACAGAGGCAGCGTGTCGCCGTCGGCAGGGCGATAGTAAGAAAACCTGAGGCTTTTCTTTTCGATGAGCCACTGAGCAATCTCGATGCCAAGATGCGCGTCCAGATGAGAGCAGAAATAAGCAAACTTCATACGCGCCTCGAAACCACAATGATATATGTTACGCATGACCAAGTCGAAGCGATGACCATGGCAGACAGAATCGTGGTAATGAAAGATGGTTTAATACAGCAGATTGATACTCCGCTAAACATATATGATACTCCCGCAAATCTTTTCGTGGCTGGATTTATTGGAACTCCTCCGATGAATTTCTTCCGCGGTCACATCGAGAAAGAAGCTGACAAGATATATTTCAAAGAAAAATTCTTTAAGATAGAGATACCGGAAAAATGGAAAAGTTATTTGTCTCCTTTCATAAATAAGGACGTGGTTTTTGGAGCCAGACCGGAAGATGTTGGTTCGCCTGAGGCCGAAAATGTTCCAAATATGCCTAAGATGACCGCGTCGGTTGAGGTTATTGAGCCAATGGGTGCTGAGACTTATCTTTATCTCAACACCGGAGCGGAATCGTTCATATCAAGGGTTGACGCTCACAGAAAGGTGACTGTGGGGGAAAAGATTGAGCTTGCGGTTCTTGTTTCGAAGACGCATTTCTTTGATGCCGCAACGGAAAAGTTAATAATTTGATAAATTAAAAATGGAAAATCTTCGGGGCGAGGTGATCTGGTGTTAGAGCTGGAAATTCCTCACCGGCGGTAAAGTCCGCGAGTCCTTCGTAGTAGAAGGGCAGACACGGTGAAATTCCGGGACCGACAGTAAAGTCTGGATGGTAGAGGTTTTCCCGCCAAGCGTGCGTTTGGAGCCCCGGAGTGTTTCCGGGGTTTTTTTATGACCAAAAGAAAAGTAAAATTTGATTCTGTTGAAGATGCCTTGAAGGCTTTTCGTTCGGGCAAAATGATCGTAATTACTGATGACGAGAACCGCGAGAACGAGGGCGATCTCGTGATGGCGGCATCAAAAATTTCAGCAAAGTCCGTCAATTTCATGGCGAAATATGGCAGAGGGCTTATATGCGTTCCTATAATTCAGGAAAGGGCGGATCAATTGGGATTTGGGAGGATGGCGGAAATATCGGATCCCTACAAGACGGCTTTCACGGTTAGTGTTGATGCTAAACGTGGCACCACCACTGGGATTTCCGCTGCCGACAGAGCTAGGACTATTTCCGCCATAGTGGATCCGGATTCCACTAAGGAAGACTTTGTTTCTCCTGGACACGTATTTCCTCTCATAGCAAAACCGGGCGGAGTATTGCAGCGTGCCGGACACACCGAAGCGGCGGTTGATCTTGCGAAACTCGCAGGACTTTTTCCTGCGGGGGTAATATGCGAGATAATGAACGAGGAC
>CAZXAC010000088.1:0-9998 GCA_964638335.1 uncultured Lentisphaera sp.
TCGTAACATCACCTGGGCGTATTCTGCCCTCAAGCGTTCCCCTGGTTATATTTGGTTCCTTGCCTTTTTCCATCAGAGAATGCATTATGAACTGGTATTTCATGCTGCACTCGCAAAGGCATTCAGACGCGGTGTTGCCGCAGTGGAATCCCATAAACATGTCGTTCAACTTATAATTCCCAAGCTTCTTTTTGTTCTTCTCAAACATATCTGCCGGCACGGAATTGTTTATGTCAAGTAGGGTTGTCGTTTTTTCGGTTGCGCAGATCCCGATGTATTCGCTCAACGCTCCGTAGATGTCCACCTCGCATGATACCGGAATTCCCCTCGAAGCGAGTCTTGAATTAACGTAACATGGGACGAATTCGAAATATTTTTCGAATGAAGGCCAGCATTTGTTCGCGAATATTCCATATTGCGACGCTCCAATATTTTTTTCCATGAAATTCAAGAGAGCGACCTCAAACTGGGCGAGCTTGCGCAGGATATCCGGATATCTGTTGCCAGCTCCAAGTTCTTTCGCCATGCTTGATGCGACAGAGCCGATGCGTTTGTCATTCTTTGCCCCAAGAAAAATGTCGTACATGTCAAGCTCGCTGTTCTCCATTATTTCCACCCCGAGGTCGTAGAGCGGTTTTATCGGGGCATTGCAGGCGAGAAAATCCTGAGGACGTGGACCAAAGGAGAAGATCTTGAGCTTTGAAAGAGCCAGCACTATTCTGGCGACAGGCATGAATTCCTTTATCATCCCAGCTACTTCCGGTGCCGTGCCGACCGGGTATTCCGGAATATAAACTTTCAGTTTCCTCAGTCCGCAGTTGTAGGACGCGTTCAGCATTCCGCAATAAGCGTCCCCCCTTGATGTAGCCAGCGATGCTGTGCTCTCCTCAGCGGCGGCGACAAACATTACAGGCCCGCCAAATTTCTGCGCAAGAAGGGTCGACGGTGTTTCCGGTCCGAAATTCCCAAGATAAATCACCAAGGAATTTATCTTCTTTTCACGTATGAATTCCAAGGCCTTCATCGCGTCGGATTCGTTTTCAACCATTACAGGCACATCTGTTATTGATACACCCGCTTTACGGCATTCGGCAACTACGCTTTTCTTTCTCTTTTGAGACAATTCCAAAGGAAAACAGTCCCTGCTAACAGCCACAATTCCAAGTTTCAACGCTGGAATATTTTTCATGATGGTCTTCTCCTATTTGTTGTTGAGCCGATTGCAAAATTGCCTTTTTAGTGGAGCGCCAGCCTTATGGCTGGCTCTCAAGCCGGTCATCCGTTTTCGCCTCTTCTGCTTCCGTCTTCACCTCTAGCTAAGCCGGACAAGACGACGTGACAAGCAGGACCGGCGTTCCGACGGCAATTTTGCAATGGGCTCGTTGTTATTTTAATTTTTTCCTTGTCCGTAATACGCTTTTGCTCCGTGTTTTCTTTGAAAATGCTTTTCTATCAATGTCTTCGATATGTTTTTCGCGTTTGGATTCACCTGTAACGTGACGAATGCGATTTTCGCAAGTTCCTCTAGTATTACAGCATTGTACACTGATTCCGCGGCGTTTTTGCCCCAAGTGAAAGGACCGTGGCAAGCCACTAGGACCATTGACACGTGCAGAGGTGAAATCTTAAGTTTCCTGAAAGTTTCCACTATCGCTGATCCTGTCATATCCTCGTAATCTCCGTTTATCATCTTTGCCGTCAGTTCTGCCGTGCACGGAATGGGGCAGGGCAGATGGTCCGCATGCGTGGTGCCAAGTATCGGGATTGATTTTTTCGCCTGCGCCCATGCTGTAGCGTAAGGCGAATGCGTATGGCAGGCTCCCCCAATCCCCTTGAATGAGCGGTATAGGCGTGAGTGTGTCTTTGTATCCGATGACGGCCTGAGTTTTCCTTCCACAGTTTTGTTGTCAAGATCAACTACGACCATGTCCGAGACCTTGAGTTTATCGTATGGGACTCCGCTCGGTTTTATGGCAAACACCGACTCTCCGCTGTCGAATGAGCTCGCGTTTCCGAAAGTGTACACGGCAAGTCCCTTCGAATACAATTCCATATTCGCGAGATATGCTTCCTCTTTTATGCGGGAATATTTTTTCAAGCTTTGAGCTCCTTCTCCGTTTTTGACGCAAGCTTAAGATATTTTTCATATCTGGCGGAATATATTTTTGACATCGCCTTCTGAGGTTTATACGTCTTCTCGAATCCCGCACCCATTGCTTCCTGCGCGTCTTCAACCTTCCTGTAAGAACCGGATGCGACGGCTGCGAACATCGCGGCTCCAAGGGCGCAAGCCTGTTCCGAACGGACCACTTTCACAGGCATTTCGAGAATATCTGAAAGTGTCTGCATCACGAAAGGCGATTTCTTGGCAATACCGCCTAGCGCAATTATTCCCTCTATCTTCACTCCCTGGGAACTGAAGCATTGGTTTATTTTTTTCGCGCCGAACGCCGTCGCTTCCACTATTCCCCTGAATATTTGCGGAGCGCTGCTGCCCATGTCGAATCCTATTGCGGATGATTTGAGCGACTGATCCGCAAACGGCGTCCTTCTTCCGTTTATCCAATCGGTGAATACTGGGACATCGGCGTCAGGACGAATCTTGGCGGCATGCTCGGAGAGGAGGGGCAGGATTGAGTGCTTTATGTTTTCCGCGAATTTCGCATTTGTCCCGGACGCTGTCAATGGCCACATTAGAACGTTTCTAAACCACGCGTAGAAATCTCCGAACGCGGACTGTCCCGCTTCAAGTCCGAGCATTCCCGGAATTATCGAACCGTCAACTTGACCACAGATTCCCTTTATGAGTTTTTCCTTCTTCGGTATTGGCGATACAAGCATGTCGCAAGTGGATGTTCCAATTATCTTCACAAGGACGCCGGGTTTTATCTGACCACCAACTGCGCCCATGTGAGCATCGAACGCTCCGACCGCCACCGCTACATTGTCGCTTTTTATTCCGAGCTTTTCCGACCATTCCCCGCTGAGCGTTCCAGCGCTGACATCGGAACAGAAGGTTTCCGTATACAAATTTTTCCTGAATTCCGCAAGGCGCGGATCTAAAGCTTTGAGGAATGATTCCGAAGGCAATCCGCCGAATGCCTTGTGCCACATTGCTTTGTGTCCTGCGGCGCAACGGCTTCTTTTTACCTGGGATATATTCTTATTTCCGGTTAGCAGAGCGGGTATCCAGTCGCAATGTTCCAGCCATGAATTTGCGAATTTCGCAACCTTTTTATTCTTTCTGATAGTATGAAGTATTTTTGACCAGAACCATTCCGAAGAATACGTGCCGCCTGAGAATTTCGTGAAATCCTCGAACCTGGCAGAATGCGCCAGTTTGTTTATTTCTTCCGCCTCAGATATCGAACTGTGATCTTTCCAAAGTATGAACATGGCGTCAGGATCATCACTGAATTCCGCATGCATTGAAAGAGGAGTTCCTGTTTTGTCAACTGCGACCGGGGTCGATCCCGTCGTGTCAACAGCAATCCCTGCGATATTCGCGGAAACAGTGCCTCCCGCTTTTTTCAAGGCCGACCTTACGCAGCTTTGCAAAGCTTCAATGTAATCAACAGGATGCTGACGGAAAATGTTTTCTGAGGGGTTGCAGTATTGCCCTTCGGCCCAACGGCTGTAATTGTGGACTGCCGATGAAATCTCCTGGCCGTTTTTGCAGTCAACGACAAGAGCCCTAGCTGAATCAGACCCATAGTCTATCCCGATTACATATCTCTTATCCATGATTCCAAACTCCTTTTAATAGGCGGGAATAAAACCGATAATATAAACCTAAAATGCGTTTTTGAAAACAATAAGGGCAAATCTTTGAATCAGTTTTAGCTCTAGTAGTTTTTTTGTGCGTGGACTTTTTTCCAGGGGAAATTTTTTCTGAGGCTTCTGATTTCCAGTATATCTTTATCTCGTGGTTCATGCAATTTGAATCTTGCCTCCTGATATTGTTCCGCGAAGCCTGATAGGACGGATGAGAGTTCCGGCATTTTAGCGATGCTGCGTCTTGTCCATTCCTGTATCGTCTCCGAATTTTCTCTAAGCATGCCTGATTTTTTCGCAAATTTTCTCTCAAATACTTCGAATTCTTCAGCTAGTTTCAGGGCATTCTCTGAAATTTTCCACCTGCTTCTGCGCCGTCTCCTCATAATCATCTTTCTTAGAACAAAACTCAGAATCGCCGCCAACAACAACAGTGTCCCCCTGAGAGGATTCCATACTACATCCTTCAAAAGCTCATAGGCGAAGATTATTACGGCCAAAACGGCTTTCGCGAAGAAACCCCTCCTTACATCAACTAGAACGGACCTCAAGACCTTCGAAAAGTAATCATAATAAGTCTGAAATATGCCAAGTCCTCCTGATGACTGCGTTGGGATTCCGTCGTCCGGCGTAGCTTCGAGAAGTTGCCATCGGTTGTCTTCCGGAATATAAACCTCAGCCCAGGCGTGGGCATTTTCCAACCTTGAAATATAGTAATTACCAAGAGGATTTTTCTCGAAACAGAGAAAACCAGTTACATACCTTGCCGGAATTCCGATGCGTCTGGCGAGAAGGACAGCCGATGCGGCAAATAATTCACAATGACCGCTTTTAACCTCGAAAAAAGTTTCCAGCGGATCGCTATCATTTTCGTCCATCGAGAAATCAAGACTGTAACGGTAATTTCTGATGAAATATTCTCTTATCGCCTTGATCCTGTTTGTCGCGGAAAGTTCTTTGCCGATGCCATCCTTCGGAAATATTTCCCAAAGGACCCTGTCCAAAACGGGAATCACTTCTCCGGGGATTGACAAGTGCGCAGGATTTTTATCAGGGGATATTTTTGAGATGTGATTGTAGGCCGCCTCGTCGTTTTTGTCCTTGCTGAATACGGTGTAGCCTCCGTCCCTTTCCCATTCCTCAGGAACCAGCACTCCATTTTCATTCCATATAAGTCTTTCCGCCACTAGCTCGAGTTGTTTATAATTCCCCGGTACAAGTAGCACATCCGTCTTGAAATCGCTGGAATACATGAAATCGGATCTCATAGGATACTGGAGAGCTTTTGTTCCCAGAAAGAATGTTCTGTAGACCAATATTCCTTCGTAGGATTGCGAATTCATTCGTACCGAATCGACTGAAGCCGGCAACCATGTTCCGGAATTGTAGGCATCGTATGCGCGCCCTCTCAAGTAGCCCGGAGGAGATTCGGATTCTGCCCTAAGGATTATCTGCCTTTGTGATTCTTTGTTTTGCCCTCTCATAGGTCTTCTCAGATCCACGCTTCTGGAAGACATGAAGTTGGCTCCTCTCCTCATTCCTCTTGTTCCGTATTTAAGCAGGAAACCTTCAAGATTTCTGATATTAGCTTCAAATACGTTGTAAAATCTTATTGACGAAACAAGCAATCCGGCGCATAAGAGAAGCGACAGAACTATCGCCGTTGCCTTGGGTATTAGGCTGTAGTCTTTGAATTTTTTTGATAAAGCCGGTTTGCCATAGGATGCGACAGCGATGAGGAGAGTGAGCTGTATGAACATCGCCGCAACGAAAAGATTGTCCTGTACTCTGGCCGAGTAGCTGAAAAAGGGCATTTTTGATGCCGTGTCGCCGCCTTTCAGTATGTCCGCCGTCATCAGAAGTATCGCTATGGATATCGCGGACACTAGTCCCGGTATGTGTATGTTGAATTCGAAAAATGTTATCAATGCGCAGAAATATATCAGGAACGGCGCGGAAATGTTTATGTAAGTGATTTCACCCACAAGCATGAACTTGTCGCGATCCATAGGGAAAATCAGGTCAAATATTACAGCTAGGACCAGGCTTATGACTATGCTGTATATCACGGACCTGTCGTTGTATTTCACTCTCAGCGGCAATACTAGCGATGTAATTAGGAGCAGGGATGACAGCAGGAATATGTAGGGCAGCCCTATCGCGACCGAGAATATGTATGAGGACACCGATAGCATCAGCGCCGAAGACAGGACGAAGTATTTAGGCTGGGCTTCTTTCATAGCATCCTAAGCTCCCCACGCAAAATTTTTTCCGCCGATATGCACGAGAAAGAATCCGGAATATCAGAGGACTGTTCCGATATCAATATTGTCTTAAGCGATATTCCGTTGTCGTTTAGCTGTTTCCAAAGTCTTATTCTCGGTTCATCCCACTTTAGGAATATCAGTATCACGCTTCCAATGCTTGAGATTATTTCGATAAGATCTGCCGGCAGCTCCGACACCGGTTCCTTGCTGTCCGGTTCCATGCAGGATATCATATCCATCAGCAGGTCGAATTTCCTTTGAGTTCTCCCACCTTCGAGGTGATATACTTGATTGCCCGAAATGAACATGTCCAGGAGGTATTCGCTTCTGGAGAGATTGTCCGTGATGGCGGCGGAAAGATGCACCAACGCTTCGAAAGTCCTATTTCTCTCCGCCGAACGGCGCCCGAGTATGTCCGTTATCCTGTCTACAGGCGGCAGGAAGCGGTCTGCGATTATCGCAACGCGGGAAAGATATTCCTCTTGGAATTCCCTCACCACCAATTCTCCTTTGCGCGCTGTGCTGGGCCAGTGTATGTGTTTTGGATTGTCTCCAGTGCGAAATTCGCGACACCCTATGAAATCAGTGGAATCTCCCGCTTTGGACACGATGTTTGTGCCCTCGATCTGATAATTGCTGCCCAAGGGCAGGGAGAGATTGTTTATCGGCTGGAAATCCGGATGTACTATTATCCGAGTTCCCTTTCCTCCGCGCCTGCTCCACTTGAATATTGAAAACGGAAATATTGTCTCAGCTATCGGTCTGTAAATCTCGAATGCGCCTCTTTTTGGCGCGACCCTTTCTTGGCGTATGCTCACTTTTTGCCCGGAACGGATCTCCGGCACAAGCTCCACTTTGGAGTCGCCCATCTTTCCTCCGAAAAAAGGTAGGAAATCAACACAGAGATTCCAGACCGGTAGTTTTCCCTCATTCTCAATTTCGTATGCGACTTCAAAATGAACTCCTTTCGTCGTGCGCTCTGGTATTTCCCTGGAAATACTCAGCTTCCTAGGTCTGAAAATGAAGCCCAGCATAATGTCCGTAAGCACTATTGATAAAAGTCCGAAAGCCAATATCCTTATCGGATTTTGGAGAAGTATAAGGCTATATGACACAATCAAAAAACATATCGGAACTATTATTCTTCCCGGAATTGTGAGAACCCTGAGAAACCAAGCATATATCCATGTGAAGATCAGCACAGTGGGAGAACGATATTCATCACCGATAAAAAAAGACGGCGGACTCACCCAATCGGGCCCGTCGAAAAAAGCCTTTCGCATTTTTTTGTAAAACCTTATCATCAGAGAAAATTCCCTCAATTTTATATACGGCCACTCCCTCAAAATAACGCCCCCAAAATCATTTTTCAAATCTTTCATCAAAGGAGATAAAGTCGCCTTCCCGCCCTAATTGAAACTACGAAATATTTATCAAGCCGAAGGCATGACGCGGAAGGATGCGAAATTTGCTGTGCGGTGATGGGAGATTCATTGGGGGGATTAGATTCATTAGATTCATTCGTTTCATTAGATCCATTGGTTTCATTAGTGAAGATTAGTGTCGATTAGTGGTGAGAGGCTAAGACTGCTGGGAAATCTAAATTTTGGCGTTTTTCCGCGTCATGCCTTCGGCTTGATAAATATTTCGTAGTTGGGACAGCCCCATAGTCTTGAAAATTCCACCCAAAATGGTATAATCAAAACCATAATTAATCAAGAGCGCAAGCGGTTTAAGCTGGTCGTAAAGCATTTTTTTTGAAAATCACGCTTGCATTATTTAACCTATAGGTTAATATTGTATGAATTTATTTCTCCTAAAAGAGGGAAAGACTTTTACGTTGTATTCGATTTCCACAGGTGAAGAAAGCGATGTCAGAGAAAGTCTGAAGAACTTAAGACAAGGCAATCCGAATGAATTTGAACGTATCAAGGCCCGTATTGATCATCTCTCCGACCATGGTCCAATCCATGACAAAACAAAATACAGGGATGTCGGAAAAGGGCTATACGAAATAAAAACCAAAAAGGGGTCGAGAGTTCTGTTTTTCTACGATGAATTTTCGCGCGGAGTGATAATCTGCTCCCATTGCTTCAAAAAAGACAAGAAGAAAAAACAGTC
This sequence comes from uncultured Lentisphaera sp., assembly GCA_964638335.1. Lineage (GTDB taxonomy): Bacteria > Verrucomicrobiota > Lentisphaeria > Victivallales > GWF2-50-93 > DYMC01. Next base: position 8,163 of record CAZXAC010000088.1, read on the forward strand.
AAAGGAAATCGAGCTAGGTAGAAAGGCCATGAACAATTTTGCAATGTCCAGAAAAATCGGTGCGATAAAGATTATCGGTGATGGAAATTTCAAGCCAAGCAGGATGCCATGAAAAAAATACAGATTGAAGAAGCCGATGACGGATTCGTCTTTGATGACGCTTCGCAAACTCGCTCTTCGGCATATTTCGAGGAAAAGCTTCTTCTGGATGTCTCGGACAAGCTGATCTCCGAGATGGACAGACAGAAAATTAGCCGCAGGGAGCTTGCGGACAGGCTCGATGTGAGTCCAGCATACATCACAAAGGTTTTGCGGGGACATGCCAATCTCACCATCGAGAGTCTTGCGAAAATCGCATATTCCCTCGGTATGAGATGGGAGCCCGAGATGATCGAGCTGGATGCAAATGTAATCGGCTCCTACAAAATGGTTGAAACAAAGAAGGAAGATGAAAAGAAACAACTAGAAGCCATCAGAGAGCCCAGAAAGAAATATCTTCCAAGAAAAAAACAGAAGAAAGGCTGATCCCCATACCCTTGAAAATTCCGCCCTGAATAGTATGATCAGAGCTTGATAAATTAATGAATGCGGGCGAATCAGACGAAAAAAGCGGCTCCAGAAATTCATAGGAATGCAATAATTCGACGGTAAACCGTTAGCATCAGAAAAATAGCCTGGACTGACGCCGATTTACATGGATTTATTTTCAAAAAAGAAACGAAGCTGGATAATGGGCCGGATCAGGTCGAAGAACACCAAACCTGAGATAATTGTCCGTTCCGTTCTCCACCGCATGGGTTACAGGTTCTCCTTGAAACCAACGAATCTGCCGGGAAGCCCGGACGTTGTGCTTACTAAGTTTAAGACAGTTATCTTCGTGCATGGATGCTTCTGGCACAGGCACAAGGGATGCAAGGTTGCTACGACGCCCAAAACGCGTGTCGGTTTTTGGAAGAGGAAGTTTGAAAGGAACGTGGAACGTGACAGGGAAAATCTCCGCGAACTTCGCAAACTCGGCTGGCGGACAATCGTAGTATGGGAATGCCAGGTCATGAAGGATCCCGCGAAACTCGCAGAAAGAGTATCAAAATTGCTTCCCTCTTGTAAAATCAAAAACTCTTACCAGTTTGCCGACAAATCAACTCTGATGAAGGTCGCGGAGAAACGCGCCGATTATAGCAATTAGCGTTAAAATTGTGGTCGTTGCAAGTTATCTGGTCCGCCCCAAATCTCAACAATATTTAAGAAAAGAGTCTTTCTTAAACGTTTTTTTACCTCAATAAATACGCCTGATGAATGGTTTCCAATAAACCTTTTATCCGCATCATTCGTATTATCAATTTATTGCATCTTTCCTATAAGTATCTGACCCGTTATTAAAACTAACTGAATCTTTCCCTCCCTTTTTCCAAAAAATGCTACCTTCAGGTAGTCGCTCTCAAGGTATCATTGGATAATATTAAGTGGTGCAAATATCCTGCTTTGGGATATGGCTGACAGGATGATAGTATATTTATAAAAGGGATGGAGTCTCAATATGAAAAAAATGGAATATTCTGAAGCATTAAAGCTCTTGCTGGAATTACTCAAGAAAGAGCATCCAGAATTTGCAAAACACCCTGAATTCATGGCATGTGTGACACATTTCTTGCAGACACCAGAAATTTGTCCACCATGTATGAGCAAGGAAATCTACCAGAAATCTATTGATTTGTTCGTAAAGAAGAAAAACAAAAGGGAAAAACAATGACACGCTGCGACAACACATCTTTTATTGATTATTCAAAGACCTTGAACTGCTCAATGAGCATCGTAAAGCTTCAAGATACACAAGGA
>CAZXAC010000089.1:0-9982 GCA_964638335.1 uncultured Lentisphaera sp.
GCGTTTTTTAGCCAAGGCTCTAGACAGCGTACACCTCCAGACTTTTGAAGACTGGGAAGCGATTGTGGTCGATGATGGTTCAACTGATAACACTAAGGAAATAGTTGAAGACTATCAAAACAAAGACAAACGAATAAAATACATATATCAGAATAATTCCAGTCAGGCTGTAGCAAGAAATAAAGGAATAAGCCTCTCTCAAGGTGAATATATCGCATTTCTTGATGCTGACGACGTGTGGCTTGAGAACAAGTTAGAAGAACAAATTCCCATTTTGATTGATGAATCAACGGTTCTGGTATATTCAGACTTCATATGCGTTGATGAAAATGACAATATATTAAAAACTAATGAACGGAAGAAATTCTTGAGGGGAAAAGTATTCCAAGATCTTATTTACGATAACTTCGTTGCCACATCATCCGTTCTCATTAAGAAAAAATCAATTACGGACAACAAGCTATATTTTCGCGAAAACAGGCAGGGAGTTGAGGACTGGGATTTGTGGTTGAGATTAGCCAAAATAGGCAATTTCGACTATGCAAATACCCCTCTCATAAAATACAGAACATATCCAGGGAACATGAGTTCAAAGATTGAAAAGATGCACCAAAGCAGGATAAAAACTCTGGACGATTTAAATGATTCGGTTATGAAAGATGAAGCTTTGACGAATAAAAAAAGATTTTGCGTCTTAGATAAAATTAGGAAGGGCAAAGCATTCCAAACCCTAAGGACAGGTCATGAATATCTGGCTTTGGGCGAAAAGTCATCAGCAAGAGAAATGTTTTTTTACTCATTGAATTTAAATCCACTTTCACCCAGACCAATCTGGGGATTAATAAAAAGCTTCTTCTAAGCCAATGCAAAAAGACGGAAAAACAATACTTATCACCGGTGTCAACGGATTCGTAGGCAATGCTCTGGCAAATTATCTTCATCGGACAGGGCATGAAATAACAGGTTGCGACATAGTTGACAATCCCAAAAACAATATCTGCAAAAAATTTCATGTGTGTGACATAAAAAACAGGCAACTTTTGAAGGCGCTTGTGATGGAGGTTCAACCAGATTCCGTATATCACATGGCTGGATTGATAAAGTCCAACGATCCAGATGAATTCTACAAAACGAACGTCCTGGGGACTCAAAACATATTTGAAGCCATAAAAGCTTCCGGGCTACATACAAAGGTACTAATACCCGGATCAAGCGCCATTTATGGCAGAGGATATATGCTTAGGCCAATTACGGAAGCTTTTAAGCCAAGGGCTGAAACGCCCTACGGCCAAAGCAAAGTTGCCCAAGAAAACATCGCATTCGAATATTCAAGGAAATACAAGATACCGACTGTAATAGCAAGGACTTTCAATCTGGTGGGGCCGGCACAGCCTACATCACTAGTATGCTCGAGGGTCGCCAATCTCATATCCAAGATCGAGAAAGGCAAATCATCGAATCCCATAACAACAGGAAATACAAAGAGTATAAGAGATTTCATAGATATAAGAGACGCCATAATCGCATATGACATGCTAATGAATTTTGGACGTTCCTGTCAGGCATATAACGTTTGTTCCGGAAAAGGCAGAACCGTAAATGAATGCATGCAGATCCTCGCAAGCAAGGCAAGATGTCCCATCGAGTATTTGCCTCAGGATTCACCCCCGCAAGCCAACGACGTGCCGTTCCAACAAGGATCTTATTACAAATTGAATCGTTTGTGCGGATGGAAACCTGAAATCAGCCTAGAGCAGTCGCTAGAAGATATGATAAAATACTGGAGGCAAAACACATGAAGAAAGCAGTAATTCTAGCCGGAGGAAAAGGAAGGAGGCTCGAGCCATACACTACAATACTGCCAAAGCCACTGATGCCTGTCGGAGAAATGCCGATTCTGGAAATTGTAATACGAAGATTGGTCCATTTTGGATTTTCAGACATCACCCTTGCAGTAGGACACCTCTCCGAGCTCATACAGGCATATTTCGGAGACGGGAAAAAACTTGACGCCAGGATTTCTTATTCCCACGAGGAAACCCCTCTCGGCACAGCGGGACCAATATCATTACTGGATGGAATTACCGACACCTTTCTAGTAATTAACGGGGATATTCTGACCGACATAAATCTCTCAGAAATGCTTGAAACCCACAGAAATAAATCTGCGATTGCAACTATGGCAGTATATGAAAAAAACGTTGACATAGACCTGGGGGTACTGGAACTTAATTCTGACGAATGGGTTACTGACTATATAGAGAAACCTAAATATAAGTATACCGTCAGCACAGGAATATATCTTTTTGATCCGTCAGTACTGAAATATCTGGAGAAAGGGAAAAAAATGGATCTTCCAGATCTGATTCTGAAAATGGTTAAGAAAGGAGAAAGGATAGCTGCGTTTCCTTTGAGAGGTTATTGGCTGGACATAGGAAGACATGACGATTATAGCAAAGCCCTGCAAGAATTTCAAGCAAACAAAGAAAAGTTCTTAAGCGGGATATAAATCGATGAAAGTCTTGTTCATCGCAGACAGTAGTTGCGTTCACACAAGGAGGAGGTTGGAAATCCTAAAGGACACTCCCGGGCTGGAACTCTGTCTTCTAACCGACTCTGAATCAAGGATAAACGGTATTGAACAATATAAACTTAAGTCTAAAATAAAAATCCCGGGTCTGCGTTTCATATCAAAATTTTTTTTTATAAGAGATATCATATCTGAAGTATCGCCTAACTTGGTACATGTAATAAGCGCCCACCCTCTAAACCTCCTCGTATCGTTCACAGGTTTCAAACCCTTAGTAATATCCTGTTGGGGGGGCGATGTCCTAAGGGCCCAAGGAGCAAGGAAAAATTTGATATATGATTACATCTTTAGACATGCTATGCGCAATGCATCAAAGATACTATGCGTATCCCAAGAAATATGCCAAGAGGTGGATGCAGTTTCCCCAGGAAAATCCATATTGCAAGCATTTGGAGTGGACTTGCGCATATTTTTTAAAAGGCAAAACCTCCTTGAAATTAAGCGGAAGAATTCCATACCAGCCGATCATAAAGTCATATTCAGTCCAAGGGGTTTGGGCAGGATATATAACATAAACAGGATTTTAAGCTCCTTTGCCCGTTTAGAAAATCAAGCCAAGGATTATGTATTGATATTGAACTCAACACTTAGGGCAGAAGGAGACGAAGAAAGATTAAGCGAGATAAAGAGCTTGGTCGAAAAATTAAAAATAGGGAATTCTGTTTTATTCAAGAGCAATATGAGCAACGATGAAATGGCTGAATTGTACAGCATATCGGACATCACTGTATCATTAGCCCTTTCAGATGGAATGCCGGTGTGTGTACTGGAGGCTATGGCGTGCGAATCCCCGATAATATGTTCTGACCTGCCTTCATTACGGGAAGTCCTTACAGATGAGGCCAACACCCTATTTGTCCCACCTGATCGTCCAGATCTTTTGGCAGACAGCATCACGAGATTGACAAGAGACGATTTCATGAGAAAAACATTCACATCCAACAACTTAAAATTGGTTAGAGAACGATTCAGTCTCCAAGATGAAATACTCAATATTACGTCAATATACGAAAAAATCTGCGGTAGAAAATGTGCGGGATATCAGCAATAATATCATTTGAAGAGTCAGCTCTCGTTTCGAATATCTTCAAGATGACTGACATAGTAAGGCATCGTGGACCCGATGACGAAGGATTCGCTGTTTTCGGAAATAATCCATCGGATATTGGCATTTACGGCGGAGATAATACTCCTGAAAATGTCTATTCCTGTGGATTGGGTTTCCCCCCCAAACAAAAACATCCATCGGAAGTTCATGGAAAAATTGCTTTGGGACACAGGAGACTCTCCATCATAGATCTTTCAGCACACGGTCATCAGCCGATGTCGTATAAAAACGGGAGATATTGGATTGTTTATAATGGTGAAATATATAATCACATAGAAATACGCGATGAACTAAAAAAAAGAGGCCACTGTTTTGTTTCAAATACTGACACGGAGGTCATTCTCGCCGCATACGATGAATGGGCTGAAGACTGCCTTCAGCATTTTAATGGAATGTGGGCTTTTGTTATTTATGACACGAAGATGGATTTCTTTTTCGCATCCCGTGACAGGTTTGGAGTAAAACCTCTTTATGTATGGAGATCTGAGAACGGAACAACGGCATTTGCGTCCGAAATCAAACAATTCACCTGCATCCCAGGGTGGAAAGCAGTAGCAAACAAAGAAGCAATATATGATTTCTTGATAAACGACGAAGCCGACCACACTGAGAAAACTTTTTTCAGAGATGTCGTTCAAGTTCGCGGAGGAGAAATGATCTCCTGCAAAAGAACAGATCTTATATCATCACATCCATCAAGACTAACTTGCCGATGGCACACGTTAAGATTATCTCCTTCCAATACATCATTATCAGAAGCCTCAGAAATTTTTAAAAATTTGTTTGAAGATTCCGTACGACTCCGCTTGAGATCAGATGTGCCTGTGGGAACTGGTCTCTCCGGCGGACTGGATTCCTCATCAATAGTCTGCGTGGCAACAAAAATTTTAAGAGAAAGAAATCCTAATGGCAGGACAAATACTTTTTCGGCCTGCTCCCACGACAAGGAATATGATGAAAAAGAATTCATCGAAGACGTCCTCAGGCATACTGATGCCAATCCATATTTCATATATCCAGAGGCCGATGATATCCCTGCCTACCTAGACGAAAAAACGTGGTTCTACGACGAACCTTTCTTCTCAACAAGTACTTTCGCCGAATGGGAGGTCTTCAAAAAAGTGTCTGAGACTCCAGTAAAAGTCACCCTAGACGGGCGTGGTGCAGACGGGTTGCTCGCAGGCTATCATATGTTCTTCCCAGCGTTATGGTCGAAAATGGCATTGAAAGGTCAATTCGTCAAACTCGCCGGAGAATTACGCTCAGCAAAAATCATTCATGGATATTCGTATTTGATCTCATCGCTTAGGCTCCTGAAAAATATTTTGACATACGTTGGTGGTATATCCGGAGAAACTTTCCATCCCAGACTGCTAGGATGCCTTAGCAGGGATTTCCAAAAGGACTTCAATCCAAAGCCCCGGAGCGGAAAAGCATCCGTCGATCCAGAAATGCTATCGAGAAAGTTATTCTTTGAGACCAGCCTCCCTGTCCAACTCCATTGGTCTGATCGCGATTCCATGGCCCATTCAATCGAATCAAGAGCCCCTTTCCTTGATTACAGAATAGTGGAATATTTATCTGCATGTCCGGAAAATCTCAAAATTGGAGCTGGAACAACAAAGCTGCTCCTAAGAGAATCAATGAGAGGGATACTTCCAGATAGAATACGCAACAGAAGGGATAAAATAGGTTTTATAACCCCTGAGAAAAAATGGATACAAAAGGAAAAACAGCAAATATTCAGAAAGCTTTTCAACGAGGCGCTAGAACCGTGTTTCGGAATTATAGACGAAACCAATGCAATCAGAAAAGCTGAAATGATATTTCGCGGAAAAGCCAAATTCGACACATTCATATGGAAGACTATATCGCTGGGAAATTGGATAAAAAAATTCAGCATAGAATCAGCATGAAATAAAAATTCATAAAACTTGCCTTAATGCAAAATATTCAATACAAGATTTGTTCCCGATGCATAATGGATACCAGCGATCCAGACATTAGTTTTGATCAGGATGGGATATGCAATCACTGCCACAGATACGATTCCGAGGTAAAGCCAAGACTTCTGTCCCCGGAAGAAGGAAGGAAAAAGCTTTCAGAGACCGTATCACGTATAAAAATGGAAGGGCGCAACAAGGAATATGACTGCATCCTAGGGCTTAGCGGCGGAATTGACAGCGCTTTTGTTGCTTACAAATCGAAGGAACTTGGGTTACGCCCACTTGTCTTGCATTTCGACAATGGATGGAACTCGGAAGTATCCGTTAAAAACATAGAGCAGATAGTCAAGCGCCTAGATTTCGATCTTGAGACGCATGTAATGGACTGGGAGGAGTTCAAAGATATCCAGAGATCTTTCTTCAAGGCTTCAGTGCTTGATATTGAATTAATAACCGACAATGCCTTCAATGCGGCATTATATCAGATCGCAAACAAGCGAAAAATAAACTATATCTTGAATGGATTTAATTATGCCACCGAGTCAATACTGCCAAAGGCTTGGTATCACTTCAAAATGGACGCCAGAAATATAAGGGCTATACATAAGAAATACGGATCAATGCCGATAAAGAATCTTCCTATGTTCGGCGTAATGACTTACGCCTATAACAGAATTTTCAAAAACATACAAAGCATATATCCGCTCAATTACATCAACTACAACAAGAATTCAGCAATGGAAATACTCTCTAGGGAAATAGGATGGAAATACTACGGAGGCAAACATTGCGAATCCGTGTTTACATATTTCTATCAAGCCTACATACCGCCATATAAATTCAATATAGATAAGAGAAAGGCACATCTGTCCAGTCTCATATTATCTGGACAAATGGGCAGGGAAGAAGCACTAAAGATAATCCAAAACGAGCCCTATCCCTCAAAAGCAGCGGAAGCTCACAAGGAATATGTTGCAAAGAAACTTGGATTCCAAATCGATGAATTCAATAGGATTATGGATATGCCTCCGAAATCGCATAACGATTTCGCAAGTGAAAAATACATATATGATGCCATCCTAAGGACAACTAATTTAATCAGCAGGACAAAAAAAACAGCAAATTGAAGAGAATATTGTACATACATCACACTGGCGAGTTTGTGGGTTCTGCCAGAAGCCTCTTTTATCTGATCAAGGAACTGGACAGGACAAAATACGAACCCGTCCTGCTGATCACATACGAAGGCCCCGTAAGAAGACACTTCGAAAAAATTGGCGTGAAGGTATACCATTCGCCTCTAAGTCATATTTGGGAGGCTCCAAGCCCCCCCTGGTACGATTTTTATCATAACCTATCAAACTGGTTCGCCTTCGCCAAAAATCAAAATTTGTTGAAAATGATACAAGAGATCAAACCTGACATCATACATATAAATGATACGGCACTCCTTTCCGCGGCAATAACTGCGAAATTCGCAAAGATACCTTTGGTAACCCACGTAAGATCCGTAGTCAATAATTGCATAGGATTGAAATTACGGCAACGGTTGCTATTGAAAAAAATATATGAACTGTCTGATAAGCTCATTGCAATATCCGAGGAGTACACAAGCCAGTTCACAAGGAAAGATAAGATAGATATAGTTAATAATTCTGTTGATTTCGAAGAAATAAGTCAAGAAATTGCACACTCTTCAGATTTTAGGGGTGAGCTGGGGATAGGCAACAATGAATGTCTCGTCGGAATGATCGGAGCTCTGAATAAACACAAGGGCGCTTGGGACTTTATAGAGTCGATCGGAATCTTGGTAAATAGATTCAAAATCGACGGCATCAGGGCTGTCATAATAGGTCCGATTAACTCAAAAACTAAATTAAGCTCCTTACCTTTTATCAAGAACTTATCATGGGTTAATCCGCTTGGATACGCGAACAAACTATTGAAAAAATATTCCATAGAGGAGAAAGTAAAAATAATTGGGTCAAGAGCGAATATATATGATATAATAAACGCACTTGACATCGTGGTTTTCCCATCAAGACTTGAAGCAGTCGGAAGACCAATAATAGAAGCAGCCGCTATCGGGAAACCTTCCGTTGTCACCATGAGCACCAAAAAGACGGAAATTATTATCGACGGTATAACCGGCCTTATAACGGATACGGGGAAACCCCTGCTACTTGCTGAGGCGATAAAAAAGTTATCAATAGATAAAAAATTGAGAACTTCGATTGGAGAAGCCGGCAGTAAATACGCCATGGAGAAATTTGATTCCAGAAAAAACGTCACAAAGGTTCAAAAGATTTATGAGAATATCTTAAAAGACGGTTCTAAAATCAATGCCATGTAGGAAAAAAGCCATATTCGCCATCAGCACTATTTTTATAATCGTATCAATGGTTCTGATCGCTACGGAATTCGTTCTGAGGTTTTACATATCTATTACGAGGGGAGAACTTGCCTTGATTCCGGACCCTGAACTCGGCTGGGCGACAAAACCTAATTTCAAGACCGAAAGAAAGATCCTCGCATTCGGAGGACAAGAGGAATATCATGTAAGCATAACAACAAATCAATATGGATTTCGCAGATGGGGGAACGTAGAAACCGACAAGCAAAAAATATTCATTGTCGGTGACTCGTTCACACATTCAATGTACGCATCGAACGACAAGACATGGTATTCGATTTTTGGAGAAAAAAGCGGTTTCGAAGTTTTCACATATGGCTGCAGCGGGTATGGGACGATACAGCAATATGTCGTTATAAAAAGATATATGGATCTGATCAATCCGAATTTTATAATCATTGCCTTCACGTCCAATGATTTCGAGAATAATATTGAGACCGGCAATCCCGATCCGATAGAAAGCGCTTTCGGGAGACCCTATCTTAATCCTGCAGCAGAAAGCTGCAGTCAAAAAATCAGTAATTCGCCAATCCAAGAATCTCTAAAAATATCTCTTAAAGTATCCCCTATAAAGAGATTTTTATGCTCGAAAAGTCATCTTGCATATCTTCTGGTCACAAGATCAAGGGAGTTCTCTGGCAAATTCTCAAGCCAAAATAAAAATGTGGATACTACCAGCAATCATCAAAAATCAATTTATGCAACAGAAACAGTTCTTAAAAATCTTAGGGATTTTTTAAAAACCAGAAATGCGGAGCTTATAATCTTTGCCCTATCGTGTGAAGAAGGATATCTGGAAGACATAAAAAAGATATCTAAAAATCTGGATTTGAGATTGATAAGTGGTGTTGACGAAAAAATTATTGAAGCTGATTCCGGAAAGAAGCTCATGAGGGCGGCAGACGGCTCTCATCTTAATCAAGATGGTGAAAAAATAGTAGGAGAATGGCTTTCGGAATATTGGAAATCAATACCTTGAAATAAAAAAAATATTAGGAAAATCATGTACAAAAACAAAAAAGTTGTTGTTGTCTTGCCTGCATATAACGCGGAAAAGACTATAGAAAAAACACATAAGGAGATACTTGAGCAGGATTACGTTGACGAACTCGTTCTTGTTGATGATGCCAGCAGTGACAGGACAGCGGAAATCGCAAAATCCCTTGACCGTATCAAGGTCATTATACACGAGAAGAATCTAGGTTACGGAGCAAATCAAAAAACCTGTTACAACGCAGCGCTTAAAGAAGGCGCTGATATAATAATAATGGTTCATCCCGATTATCAGTATACCCCCCAATTAATACCCGCGATGGTATCTATGATAGGGAACGGATTATACCACTGCGTGATAGGATCGAGAATCCTAGGTGGCTATGCGCTGAAAGGGGGCATGCCTTTGTATAAATATGTTTCAAACCGTTTTCTCACAGCGGCTGAAAACATCCTCACCGGGGCAAAGCTTTCCGAATATCACACCGGCTACAGAGCTTTCTCAAGAGAATTGATTGACAAGCTCGACTTGTCGATTAATTCTAACGATTTCGTTTTCGACAATCAGATGCTGTGCCAAGTGCTTTTTGAAGGATATCAAATAGCGGAAGTCAGCTGTCCAACCAAATATTTCCCAGAAGCTTCTTCCATCAATTTTACTAGGAGTCTGAAATATGGTTTGGGATGTCTCTGGACTGGGCTATGCTTCAAGCTTACAAAGTGGGGAATGATCAAGCATAAGCTTTTCATCAAATGAAACTTAAAGAACCAGTCTTCGCTTTCAGTTAAGCCTGGGCGCTCGTCCCTTACTACCTACATATGTGTCCAAGCCTTCAGCACCTGGCAAAATTCATGATACTCTCACATTAGTATTACATTATACTGAGTTGCGTTCAAAGAGATAGTAAACCCCGCTAGGCGGGGTAAAGATT
>CAZXAC010000090.1:0-9911 GCA_964638335.1 uncultured Lentisphaera sp.
TTTCACCAGGCAGGAGTCAACGCCGTGACGCTCCGCCGCCTCTCGTATTATCACGTCATAGTTACTGCTTCTGGAAAAAAACTCAAACCCGTACTTCCACAGAAACCACGAAGCGCCAAGCATGAGGCAAGCAAAGACCGCGAGGATAAACATCCTCTTCGCTTGATATCTCTTATGTATAATCTTTTGATACATTCGGAATTAATCTAACACATATTCAGACAATTACACCGTCAGGCTTGCAAAATTAAATCTCGAAATGTAGGATAACAAAAAATCAAAAAGTTATAAGAATCTCAAGAGCAAACATGAAAAAATTTGAGGAAAAACAAAAAAAACTCGCAGAAAAACTTTCCGCACTCCCTAGATTGGCGATAGCATTCTCTGGCGGATATGACAGCTCTTTCCTGGCTAAATTCGCCGAAAAAATATTGGGCCCCAAAAAAATCCTACTCATACATGTCGACAGTCCGTTCTGCCCCTCCAGAGACAAAAAGGCCGTTGCGAAATTCGCAGAACTGAACAAAATCCCAATACTTCTGCTCAGAGCAAATCCTCTGCTGGACAGTAAAATATCATCAAATACCCCTAAAAGATGTTATCATTGCAAAACAAAAATCATGCGCCTAGTCATCTCAGAAGGAAGAAAAATGGGGTTTGCGAATTTCGCTGACGGAACAAATCTGGACGACATATCAGAACATCGTCCGGGCTTCAGGGCCACTGAAGAACTCAGAATACTACATCCTCTCCTTGAAGCTCAGATAAGGAAAAATGATATGATACAGATTGCGAAAAAATTGAAATTCGACCTTTCTTTCTCCCCATCATCATCTTGCCTAGCAACAAGGATTCCAACCGGCACAAGGATAGATGCAAAAAGCCTGAAAAAAGCCGATATGGCGGAGAACATTCTCTGCGATTTTAGCATTCCATCACCAAGGGTAAGGATAATAGGGAAAAACGCCTCCATAGAGGTCGAACCGGAATACTTCGACGTTATACTAAGAAACCGAAAGAGGATCTTGAACAAATTTGAAGATATCGGCTTCTCTAAAATTTTCCTCGACATCAGAGGATACCGGAAGAAAGCGGAAACTCACTAAGGTTCAGTCTATGATCACGATTTTTATAAAGAATCGAAAGACGATTATCTGAGTTATAAGCAGAGAACCGCAAAGGATGAACATCTTGGTCGCCTGTTCTTTGAAGCTCAAAAACAGGTATGGAAAAATCAGAGACATCAGAGGGATTGCGGAACTCCACTGCCTTGAAACCTCCGCGCGAGTAGGCGTAAAAAAAAGGAACATCATTATTATGAAAGTCGCGATAAGTACAGGATCAAAATGAGAGATCATCCCTTCCCTGAACTTGCGTAATATCTTGCCAAACTTAATAATCACGCAAGAAAAAAGCATAACCATAAGAGGAAAACCTACTGCCGTCATAAACTCGACATAATTAAGCAGCTTCCATATCCAAGTCCTTGTAGACTGAATTTGAAAAAATTTATCATTGTTCTTGAGACATGACAGAAGAACATTGAAGTAAGGAAATTTAAAAATAAGCTGCAACAGTATTATCACAAAAAAATAAGCGATGCCGAAAGGCAGAAGGCGTTTGAAAATGAATTTCCTTATCCCGCCATCCTTCAAATCGCAGAAGAACCAGTATATCAGAATCCACAGGCATGGAACACCAAACGCGATCGAAAACAAAGATGACAGGCAAGCGAAAAATCCGGAAAAATATGCTAACACAATAGAATCATATCTGTTCGCACAAACCGCTAATAGTACCAGTAGTGCGGCATTGGCACTCATAAAACAATCATAATGGCCGAAGAATAGAATTGATGATGGACAGAACATGTAAAAGCATGCGGAAAACAATGCGGCTCTAGGGCCAAACAACATCCATATTACGAAAGCCATGAATATTTTCCCAGCCGCTAAGAAGAAAAGAAAGAGATAGAGAATAAGAAGACCTGTGGCTTTCTTTTTTCCGTCCATATCGAAGTATGGGAAAATATTGTCATCTTCAATCGCCTTAAACGCGTGAGACGCGTCCGTTGGCATCGTACGCAAAAGAAAATCCTCTAAAAATGGAGATGCATAGACAGTTTTTAGAACAAGGTAACTTAGGACTGTCCTGCCGGGCGGATGCACATTTATATGATTGACCATTCCGCTTTTTTCCTGGGCTCCGTGAAAGCCTTTGATGTAATCCGATATTGATTCTATATTCTCAGCGACTTCAAGATAGCCTGTGGCATAACGGTCATAAACGGCATATAAGTTTTCGGAAAAACCTATCCTTCCGGAGAGCAATATGTTCCAATCAAAAAATATTCCCAAGACAGAGAGTGAGAAGATTCCAGCCCTGCAAACTTTTTTAGGAAGGGCCTGATCACTGCCCAAGCGAACAGATAGAGCTAGAATCATGGCTCCGATTATCAGGGAGATAATCGCCTCATGCAAGGGAAACACGTAGCCCGGTCCCACATGCGGAAAAACCCATTGACCTGGAATTCCCATCGGAATTAAATCGAATACCACCAACACATAGAAAATTACGCTGAAGCAAAGGACAGAAATAAAGACCGTCGGAAAGTAATACCGCTCCGCAATATCAGGACATGATACTCTCTCTTCTTTCATGTATGAGAAAAAACTTACGCTGATTTCAGTTTAGGCATCACAACAAAAACAACCCCCTCGCCTAGAGAAAACACCTTCATCGAGCTCAGAATTTCACCTGAGGAACAGCGCGCTGGGCTTCATCCTTCAGTTCAAACATTTCCATCTGGGCAAAACCTCCGATTCCAGCAACAATATTCGCGGGAATCATCTGAATCCGCGTATTGTAAAACATCACAGAATCATTGTATGCCTGGCGGGAAAAAGCGATTTTGTTCTCAGTGGATGACAATTCTTCCTGAAGAGCAAGATAATTCTGATTCGCCTTGAGATCAGGATACGCCTCCGCAAGGGCAAAAAGCTTTGATAAAACACCAGAAAGCTCTCCCTCCGCCTTTCCTTGGGCGGCAACACCGTTCGCACTGGCTGCGATATTTCTCGCCTGTATCACAGCATCAAGAGTTTCTCTTTCATGCTTGGCATATCCCTTCACGGTCTCCACAATATTCGGGATTAGGTCGTGTCTGCGCTTTAACTGCACATCTATCTGCGCCCAAGCATTCTTCGCCTGATTTCTCATGGAAATAAGAGAGTTGTACGTAGAAAGAAACCACAAACCGGATATAAAGACAATTACACCGACAACAATAAGCAAAACAATCAGTGGAGCCATTTTATCACCTTTTTTTGAATTTAAGAATCTAATATATGATGAACTATCTTCAGTTCAAACATCTTTCTATCTTTTAACAAAGATAGACGACAACATTCCAGCCAAAGGGGCCTCTTTCACTGATGAAAGCATCTTTTCCAACTCGCCTTTGTCAAACCATATACCGTGCTTCCTAGGGCATATATCCAAATCTATCGGAGGTTCAGTCTGAACTTGTACGACATGCATTTTCTCCGGACATACTGGGCAAGCCCTCTTGCCCGCAGTTCCCTTGGAATTTTTAAAGGAATTGATTATCGGATCATTGAGATTGGAAGGACCACATATCAGTTCCAGCTCTCCTTCGTCGAGCCAAGTGCCTCCGCAATCGGGACACCAATCGACTTGAATGTCATTGAATTCTATCACCAACATTTCCTTGTCACATTCTGGACAAAGCATATTGCCCTCCAAATTTGTAAAGGTTTTTGCAAACACTATCCTTCAACTGCGGCGCGAATCGGCGGATCTTTAATTTTACAGAACCGAAGCGAAGGGAAAAACAAGACAAAATTAATTTGACACTTTGGGAGAAAACATCCTTTTCAGCAGACCATTTACGCCAAACAAATACATGTGAAGCGACGTATAAAGGAGCAGTAAACCCAACATCAACGGCATGAAAACCGGCATCTTCAGCCCTCTATCCAAAACAGATTCCGACGGCTTTTCAGGGTCATAATACGCCTTGACTTTGGACTCTACCGGATATTTCTCCAGGAACCGCTTAATCTCTTCGAAGTTGCCTGAGTAGTAGTTGTCGCTTATCCTTGGAAAAAATTCAGATTCCATGTAGGATATCCTGTTGGAAAAATACGTCTTCCCGTTCGAAGCCTCATATTCGTAGACAATGTCGGGAGTCAAACGATTGTAATGTTTATTCTCTGGGACAGGCAGATCCCTCGCATAAGCGCCTATGATCACAGCATCCGTTTCCCGCCATTTCCCACATACAGACGCCCGCTTAAGCACCACAAGGCCAAAACCGCTTATTAATAGCCCCACGATCAGAAGAAATTTGGAATATAACAGCTGTTTGCGTCTTGAACCCATTTTAATTCTCTTGCAAAAAAAATATTACCGACCATATTTACCGGGAAAATATACACGCATCGCTCTCAAAATCAAAAAACAGTCTAAAAACAAGGTAGTATCCAAGATGAAAGAAAATGAAATCATAAAAATCTTTGAAGACTGCGGAGCTCTTCTGTCGGGACATTTTATGCTACGCAGTGGGCTCCACAGCGAAAAATTCTTCCAGGCGGCACTTGTCCTCCAGTATCCAAATCACGCAAAGACGATATGCTCGGATCTTGCTCGGAATCTCAGACTGGATATAAAGCCTGATGCCGTTATATCTCCCGCACTGGGCGGTCTTATTGTTGGTCACGAACTCGCCGAAGCTCTAGGGGTCCGTGCGATTTTCGCGGAAAAGGAAAATGACAACCTCTTCCTGCGGAGAGGCTTTTCAATAAGAAAAGGCGAAAATATCGTTGTCGCGGAAGATGTAGTAACCAAAGGAGGCAGATCTCAACAGACCATAGACTTAGTAAGATCTCTTGGAGGAAACGTGCTTTGTCTCGCTGTAATAGTGGACCGCAGCGGAGGGTCGGCAAGTTTCGATGTACCGTTCCACAGTCTGCTGAAACTCAACCTCCAGACTTGGTCGCAGCAGGATTGTCTTCTTTGCAAAAAAGGTGTTCCATTGGTAAAGCCGGGGTCTAAATAATTCCTCAGCGTTCGCTGTTTTTCAATGATTTTCGCAGTCTATTTTAGCGGACTTCAAATATATAGCGAGACCGAGAATATCAACTCCAAAGTCGGAATTTAGAGTTATAATGCAAGCTAATACAAAGAAGGAAATGGGACCGGCGACAAAATTCTTCTTTAAAAGAATATTCCCTCTTATATTCATAGCTAGTGGAATTTTTGCCACATTTTTTCTTTACAAGACAATCTCATTTGTGGCCGAGAGCAGGAACTGGCCGTTTGTTGAAGGAATTATAAAAGTTTCATCAGTGCAGTTTGAAGACAGAGTCGGACAAAAAGGCATGTACAGCGCGGAAATAATGTACGAATACGCTGTAGACGGGAAGATATATAACAGCAATAAGATTTCGGCATTGAAATCGAGCTCCACAAGCCCGAACGAAGCGCGGGAACTCGTCAATAAATATCCGGTGAATTCCAAAATCAAAGTATATTACAGCCCGGCAGATCCGCAGAGAAGCCTTCTTGAGACTGGAGTAAGCCAAGCGATGTGGCTGTTGATGCTTATTGGGCCGATCTTCCTCATAATAGGTCTGCTTATCTTGATATTTATACCAAAACTTATCGACCGAGATAAATGTAATAAAGGTGCCGAGGATGAATAAAAAACTTCCGGTTTTAGACTGGCGGAGAATAAAAATTTTAATCAATCTCGCGATTGAGGAGGATCTTGGAAACGCAGGAGACACTACAAGTATATCAGTAATCGGAAATAATGCCAAATCGAAAGCCACTCTCGTATGCAGGGAAAATTGCGTATGCGCTGGTCTTCCGGTTGCTGAAGCCATTTTTAAAAAGTTGGATACTAAAATCTATTTCAAGGCTATGGTCCGAGAAGGACAGTTCTGCAAGGCAGGCACTGTACTTGCGAAGATCGCAGGGCCTGCGGCGGCAATGCTTTCAGGAGAAAGAACAGCTCTGAACTTCTTGCAACGCATGTGCGGAATTGCCACAACCGCGAAAAAATATTCCGATGCGGCAAAAGGAACAAAAACAAAAATTTTGGACACCAGAAAGACCACTCCGGGTTGGAGAAATCTCGAAAAATACTCAGTCGCCGCCGGTGGCGCCTCCAATCACAGGATAGGATTATATGATAAAATCATGATAAAAGATAATCACCGCATGCTCGCCGGATTACTTTACAAAAATGGAATAATTGATGCTGTGAAAAGGGCTAGGAAGGCATACCCCAAACTCCAAATCGAAGTTGAGGCTGACACTCTCGATGATGTCCGGCGGGCGCTCGATGCCGGTGCAGATATAATACTTCTCGACAACATGGACGATAAAACCATGAAAAATGCGGTTAAAATTACCGGCGGGCGCGCAAAACTCGAGGCAAGCGGAGGAATTACAATTGACCGGATTGCGAAAATCGCAAAACTTGGAGTGGATTTCATATCGTGCGGAGCTTTGACTCATTCAGTGAAGGCAACAGATATATCAATGGAAATGGAAGCCTCTTGAAATCGACCGCAAACAGTATATTCTTAGGTCTCAATCATAACAAGTATCAAGGATAGTGCCATATGATAAGTTTCCTCAAAGGAATTCTTAGAAATAATTCCATGACGGAGATAACCGTGGATGTGAACGGAGTGGGCTACGAGGTCTTTATCCCTCTGAGCACCTACGATAAACTCCCCGCGGAGGGTGGAGACGTATCGCTATTCATACATACCAACGTAAAAGATGACGCGATACAGCTCTTCGGTTTTTGGACGGAAATAGAAAAGAAACTTTTTCGTCTTTTGATAAATCAGGTTAGCGGCGTAGGCCCCAAGCTGGCGCTGAACGTATTAAGCTCAGTATCTCCCGCAACCCTTTTTTCGGCAGTATCCAATGGTGACGCAAAATCTCTAGGCAAGGTAAGCGGCATAGGAAAGAAAACCGCGGAGAGGATAGTCCTCGAACTAAGAAACAAGATGAAGGATGAACAGTTCTCATCCCTTGCGGTTTCAGAAAAGAACTCCTCCAGAGCCGACACGAAACTCTCGAAGGCTTTTGAAGATGCCGTTTTGGCACTTACCCAACTTGGCTTTAAATATGAAACTGTTTCCAAGGCCGTACATGAGGCGGCGAAGGATATGAAGGATTCCGAGACAAACACCGAAAATCTCGTACGTAACGCCCTGCAAAAATTAAATCAGTAAGACAAAACCAAGATGAGAAGATATTTTTTTAAAACGAACCAATTGCAAAATTGCCGTTGGAACGCCGGTCTCACTTGTCTCGGCGTCTTGTCCGGCTTAGCTGGAGGCGAAGACGGAAGCCGGAGGCGAAGACGGATGACCGGCTTAAGAGCCAGCCATAAGGCTGGAGATCCTTTTAAAATGCAATTTTGCAATGGGCTCAAAACAATAGTTTTTGCTTTCGCGATTTTCGCGGCAACAAGAGTCCTTTCAGATGATTATCCTTTCAAGTGGAATGCGGAAAAATCGGAAGACAAAATATCGGTAAAAGTAGAGATCCCGGATAATAACTATCTCTACTCGGAATCGACAAAGGTACAGGTGGAATCCTCCGATGGATTGAAGCTGAAAGCGGCCGCAGTTCCAAATCCGGAAAATTACGTTGACGAACTCCAGCAGGAAAACAATATTTACAAAGCGGGAGAACACAAATGGATTTTTGATGTCTCCGGAAGACCTCCGTACAAGGTGAAATTAAAATACCAGGGCTGCAGTAAATCACCGTTCCTATGTTATCCTCCTAGGGAAAAAGAAATAGAACTGGAAGGAGGAATGATACAAAACGCCTTGAATTCCGCCGTTGACAACAGCAAAAGACTCGTCGAAATCAAGCTGCCGCCGTCTGAAAAAACAAAAGATCTCGCGAAGGAAGATTCAATAATAGGCAAAGTTTCATCACGCGGAGGCTGGTGGA
The DNA here is from genome assembly GCA_964638335.1 of uncultured Lentisphaera sp. GTDB lineage: Bacteria > Verrucomicrobiota > Lentisphaeria > Victivallales > GWF2-50-93 > DYMC01. The sequence goes on from CAZXAC010000090.1 coordinate 8,011, forward strand.
TATTCATTGCCGCATTCATAGGCGGACTTCTCAGCACGCTTACTCCTTGCGTCCTGCCATTGATTCCAATAACAGTGGGGATACTGTCCGGCAAAGATTCCGGAAAGGAATCATCACTGCTGAAAGCTTTAGCGTATGTGGCTGGAATTGTAATCATGTTCACCGCTCTTGCCGCGCTGGCGGCATTCAGCGGCAGGGTGTTCGGAGCCCAGATCTTAGGAAATCCTATTTCAATCGTTATCTTCGCATCAATATTTTTAGCCCTTTCTCTTTCGATGCTTGGTCTTTATGATATACAGCTTCCATCGTCATTACAAACGAAGTTGAACTCTGTAGGAACAGGTGGAGTCCTAGGGCCTTTCCTTATGGGCCTCGTCGCTGGGATAATAGCCGTACCATGTACCGGACCAGTTCTCGGAGCCCTGCTTGGCATAGCCGCCGCATCGGCAAATCCGTTTTTCTCCATTCTTCTTCTTTTTTCATACGCTGTCGGATTCGGCCTACCCTTCCTTTTCATAGCCTCCGGAGCAAAGGTTCTTCCGAAGGGAGGAGCATTCATGGATGGGATAAAAAGCCTTCTTGGAATAGTTATAATGACTATATCCATATACGCTTTCGGTATAGCTAGCAGTCAGTTTGAAAATTTTCTTTCCAGCTCTATGACGTATGCAAGAATAATATCAATACTATGTATAGTTACGGGATTTATTCTTGGAGCCGTTCATGCCGACGGGCATAGTCCAAACGTTGCAGTAAAATTCGCGAAAATCGCGGGGGCTCTTCTTGTATCGCTTGGAATTGTATGGAATTTAAAATCCGTTCCGATTGATGACGCAGAAAAATCGCTCTGGCTTGAATACTCAGATTCGTCATTCCAACGCGCGGCGGAGGAAAAGAAATACATACTCTTGGATTTCGGCGCGAAATGGTGTGCGGCTTGCAAGGAGATGGATGAGACCACCTTGAAGGACCAAAAGGTCCTAGATGAACTGTCATCCAAATGGATTGCGATTAAAATTGATTGCACCTTAAACAGTCCAGAACTTGAGAAGATGCAGAAGAAATACGATGTTAGGGGGCTTCCCGGATTCGTAGTACTTTCTCCTGGCGGAAAAATGAAAGGAGGCTTCTCGGGATACCACAACACGGAAGATTTCCTCGAAAAAATCAAATCTCTAAGAAACTCCTCCAACTGAAATCAGCCCTAAACGCAATCTGCCACAAAACTGCAAAATGTATACAGAGGGACTTGCGGGATTGAAAATCCGGTATAGGTTATGCGCCCTAGCAAATCAAAAAAATGGGATAATAAATGTCTGAAACCAGAACAGAACTTAGAAATGTGGCGATAATCGCCCACGTCGACCATGGTAAGACCACCCTCGTGGATCAAATAATCAAGCAAGCAAAGATTTTCAGAGACAACCAGGTCATGCGTGAATGCATGTTGGACAGCAACGATCTCGAACGCGAACGCGGCATAACCATACTGGCAAAAAACATAAGCGTGAGATACAAAAATACGAAAATAAACGTCATAGACACTCCCGGACATAGCGATTTCGGTGGTCAGGTAGAACGCGTCCTGAACATGTCCGACGGTGTCCTGCTATTGGTTGATGCCGCCGAAGGACCACTGCCGCAGACAAGATTTGTGCTTGACAAAGCGCTTAAGCTGAAACTCCTCCCAGTCGTGGTGATAAACAAAGTCGACCGCCCCGATGCGCGTCCAAAAGAAGTGCTGGACAAGATATATGAACTTTTCATGGAACTCAACGCAAGCGATAACCAGCTCGACTTTCCGATACTTTACGCCAGCGGAAGAGACGGGTGGGCTTCAGACAAGATGGATGGAGCAAGGGATTCAATCCTTCCGCTTATGGACGCAATAATAAATTCCA
>CAZXAC010000091.1:0-9831 GCA_964638335.1 uncultured Lentisphaera sp.
GCAAGCGGAAGAGCAGTTTGATTAGTTTCGTTGGATTCATTAGTTTTATTAGTGAAGATTGAAAAAATAGGTGTCATTCTCGCATATAATCGGTGCCAGTCTAAGCTATTCTTTTGAGGCTAACGGTTTGCCGTCAAATTATTGCGTTCTGATGGATTTCAGAATTGGTTATTTTCGTCTGATTCAGGGTATCCATTGCCCGCCTCCCGTCTTCGCCATGGCTACTGAGTTTGTTTTGATAAATTGCTCTCGGATGATATCTACATCGCCCTTCAATCAAATTACCCAAACATCCCTCAAAATATCTCTTGTCTTTTCTAACTCCTTGAATGCAAGTCAGTATAATGTCAATTATTGATAAAGATTCGGAGTCATCATGAAATCTATAAATCTGTACGTATAGCAACTTGGAACTAATAGAATATCTGCAACAAATGTGAATGGGGATGCAAGACATCTCCAAGCAATAGACCAAGAACTACGATTATTCTCCCAGTAATAGACATCTATCCTAGGAAGGTATGGATTCTTTATTGATTGAATATGGTCAGGCATTTTATCGACCAACTCGGACTTGCACGAAAAGAGCAAAGATTTTGTGGTTATAGCTGAATCATGGTACTCATGTAATACAGGAAAAATGATAAAGTCATAATAAGACATTTCCCTTAATTCCCGATCGACTTTTGAAAGGTCGTGGAGCTCTAATAATTTCATATCTTCCATGTTTTTTCCTGTTATCATATTTGCAAATTCGCCTTTTTCTTTTTGGATATCTATTTTGGCAATTCTGTTCACGCCCAGATTCACATATATTTCACCAGTATTATCATTTGATAAATAAGATTTATTTATTTCTATTCCAGAAACTACCATGGGATTGTCCGTCCATAGTCTCTCGGTAAGGCTATTGCATCCAAATTGCAAAAATATGGATAGTGATATTGTGGCTAGATAAATGATTTTAATTTTACTCTTCATATAACTGTTAATGGTTAGAGTTTCTTTTCATTTATGGCCGGTAGCGGTATGGAGTTAAAAATCAAATTTTTGAAGCTAAGAAATCAAATGTTTTCAAGAGGAGCAGCCCTTTCCAACCGAGCGAAACGAGGTTGGGAGAATCTATATGGTTCTGCATTTTCTCAGGATGCCCAACTTAAAGTCAGTTTCTTTCCCGAATGGGCACAGTCTGTGAGATAGAAATTTATCAGATTCTGGTACGGGATTCCAGTTTCCCTTGCCAATGCCTTGAAGTAAGTGACTGCATCCGTGTTAAGCCGTAGCGTGACGTGCTTCTTGAGATGCTTGGCGTATGGGTTTTTAACTGAATCTGAAAAGTCGTATTCCTTTCTCATATGAATCCTCCATATTGTTTACTTTCTGCCCGTGTCGCCCTCCTGGCAGAGATTATTCTTATTTCCGTTTCCTGCTTTCTGTACGCATGCACAACAACAAGCAAACGGAGCTTAACGCTGAACCCCATCAGGATGAACCGGTCCTCTTCCTGCGAATGGTCGGGATCGTGTTTTAACCTAGCATTCTCATCCGCAAATGCAGTCTTTGCTTCCTCGAAGGAGATTCCATGTTTATCTTGGTTCTCCTTCGCCTTTCTTCGCCTTTCGTTCATCCCAAGTAAAACTGATTTCATCCATAATTATAACATATTGCTAATAGCATTATATTCAAATCGATAGAGAAGGCATCGGTGCCATTCCGCATAAGTATTTTGAATGTAAGAACTAAATGATATATTGTACCGCGGATTCAAGTCTGAAGTGCAACACTGCCGCTATGAAAAACCTCTTTTGGCTTTTTAAAGTCAATTGATTTTCTTGGGCGATTATTCAGTCTTTTGATGCCTTGATTAGTTCTTTTCTCTATATATTTTCAAATGTGGATTTCTTTTGAAAACATAGGTCAGACCCTACCAAGTCTCTGTGCATCTTCCTCTATCCCAGAAGGCCCTGCCTCTTCATCCAGTCTTGCAGTTTTGGCATCCAGTCGGGTGCGTCAAGGTAGCCTGCGGCTGGTCCCATGCCGAACCCGTGGCCGCCAGTGGGGTGGCGTAGAAGCTCGGCAGAAACTCCAGAGCGTTCCAAGGCTTCTTTCATGACGATGCTATTGCCTACTGGGACGCTTGGGTCATTGTCGGCGTGTACGAAAAAAGCGGGAGGTGAACCGGCTTTCACAAGAAGATCAGCGGAATATGCATTCTTTCTTTCCTCAGACGCATTATCTCCCATCAGATTAATAAATGAACCAGCGTTGATGAGTGGCGGACGGGCTACTGCAACCGGATATCCTAGAATCATGAAGTCCGGTCGTGCAATGCCACGATCAACTTCGTCTTCCGGCTTTGGCTGAGCTGGTGTTTTCAACGCGGTCATCAGAGCTAGATGTCCGCCGGCGGAAAAACCCATGATACCTATTTTTTTCTGGTCACATCCCCACTGCTTGGATCTTGAACGCAGCAGGCGCATTCCGCGCCATGCATCAATTAGCGGTAATGGAGGTTCTGCCTTCTCAAGCCCGGGAAGGCGATATTTAAGCACTACCCCAATTACACCCCATCCAGCCATGGTGCGCGCCACATCATGCCCTTCTCTACCCATACACAAACCTAGATAACCCCCGCCAGGACATATGAGCACGGCTGAGCCGCAGATTTTATCAGGTACATAGAAAGAAAGGGTAGGCGAGCCTACGCTGGTCAGAAATATGTGCGATATGACTGTGCCACGCTCTTGGCCGCTGTCTTCAAGCATCGGCTGCTTTGGGTAAAGTGGAACTTCCAAAAATTTCATCAGTCGTCTCTTATAATCCAACGAAAAAGTTGACATTAAAATGATAATAGGCCTATTATATCACTACGCTTTTACCTAGTCAATAAAATTAAAAATCTTATTAGGAAAAACCGTCCGCACCAATTCCGGAAATAATTATCATCGATTCGGGTCGGACCTGATAAATCCGCCCAAGATTTCTCTGCAGGTATTTGCCAGTTTTTCGTGTCCATAATTCGACAGGTGGAGTCCGTCGACGGTGGATTTTCTGCCCGAAAGGACGCTTGCAAGGCGATATTTGGGAACTAGGGCGACCGAATGCCTGCGTGCGATTTTTCTCTGAATTCGCCCATATTCCGCATGGAATGGAGGCAGGGGAAGCTCAAACATTACTACGGTCCGCTTTCCATCCGCGAGATTCGCAAGAAGTTGGTCAAGAGAATTTTCGAATACTGCCGGTTCTGTTTGTCTAAAAATATCATTGCCGCCCAATAAGACTAAAACAAGGCCTTTCCTTTCGGATATTTTTTTCGATGACGGTATCAGGTCGGAAACGCCAGCTCCGCCGATTGAAAATACTGTCAATTCATATTTGCCTTCTTCCTCGAGCAGTTGTGTCCAAGTTCTTTCTCCTTTGAATCCGATTCCCGCGCTGAGAGAATCTCCGAATACAAATACGGAACGTTCGCCCGCCGTTTCAATTCGAGGCGGTAGCGAATTTAAGAACTCGATGCAAACGAAGAGGAAGATCAAAATCATAGAAAGAATTCTTGCCGTATTTTTTACCGCTGAAAATTTCCCAGATGACGGGATTGTCGCGTAAACGCACGAAGAAAGGATAAAAAATGAGGACAAAAATTTATTGAGAGGAGTGGATGACAGGGCTATCAACAGAAGCCCGATGAGAAAAATAACTCTGCAGAAAATTTCAATCTTCCCTTTTAGATTGCGGAACGAAAATATAAACGACGCGGAGCACAAAATACTGCCTGCGAAAAATGCTCCCCCTGAACAAAAATAAATTACAAAAGGATTCATGTAAGTATTCCGATTTTTCTTTTAGTGAGCTATATTGTTTTTCAGATTTTAGTTCGGTTGCCAGTCTGATACGGATAATCCAGTGGAATGGTGAATTCAAATGAATGACAGGATAAGAATCAGCGATCTTCCGAATGCTCCCGGCATTTACATCTTCAGGAACGCATTCGGAAAGGTGATTTATGTGGGCAAGGCTGTCAATCTGAAGAAGAGAGTGTCTCAATACTTCAGGAAATCGTCTGCGAATTTCGCAGATCCTAAGTTCCGTTCCCTAGTCAAGAGCATAGCCTCCTGTGAACACTTCAAGACACGTTCGGAAAATGAGGCTCTTCTGCTTGAGACAAGGCTTATAAAGGAATATGCCCCGCAATACAACTTTGTGATGCGCGACGACAAGAGGTTTCTGCTCATAAAGCTTGATACGAGGGAAAAATTCCCTAGCATGAAGTTGGTGAGGCTCATGAAAAAGGATGGGGCGGAATATTTCGGACCCTTTCCGCACGGAGGAGTGTTAAGAGAAACGCTTGAATTCCTTTCAGCGCGTTTCGGTATAAAGGTGTGCAAAGTCCCGGATCCGGGTATTTCCGAATACCGACATTGTGTAGCCGGAGCGACTGGAAGGTGTTGCGCGCCGTGCATAGGCAGGACATCTGAGCTGAAATACAGGACGAAAGTGGAAACCATGATAGAAGTATTGAAAGGGGGTACTGATGAAATTATTTCAGATGTTGAGATTGAAATGAGAAGGGAGGCGGAGGCGAGCAACTTCGAAAAGGCCGCGAAGTTGAGGGACGTAGCGGAAAATATTAAAAGCCTGTTCCGCAAGGACAGAAAATTCGCAAACAGCTACATCCCGACAGAAGGCGGGGCGGATTCCGTGGAAGCCTTGCGCGATTCTCTTCATCTTGAAAATCCTCCTTCCCGGATGGAAGCATTTGATGTGTCAAACATCTCCGGCGCTCTCGCTGTTGCGAGCATGGTCTCATTTTTGGATGGACGCCCCGATAGGAAAAACTATCGCAGATTCAGGATAAGGGGAGGCGACAGCCCCGATGATTTTTCGATGATAAACGAGGTGGTGGAGCGCAGATATGGCAGAATTATTTCGGAGAATAAATCCCTCCCTGATTTGGTGATAATTGATGGAGGCAAGGGACAGCTTTCGGCCGCGCTGGACGCCATGAAAAAAATAGGATGCGATAAAATTCCCCTCATTGGTCTCGCAAAGAAACAGGAGGAAATATTTATTCCAAACAGAGCAGAGCCTATTATCCTCGACCGGCATTCACCAGCGTTGAAACTTCTTCAAGCGATAAGGGATGAAGCACACAGATTTGCACTTGCATATCATCGCGATTTGAGGGATAAACGCATAGAAGACTCCCTGCTTGATGAAGTTCCCGGAATAGGGAGGAAACGGAAGATTCTGCTGCTTCGGGAGTTCGGATCGGTGGAAAATATGCGAAAACACAGCGCCGAAGAGATAAGAAGAAGAGTCCCTGGCGTTGGTGCGAAATTCGCAAAAATTGTAGAGGAGTTTCTGTCGAAATGCAGATGAAAAACATAATCAAGAATTTTTTCATGCCCAAGTTCGGCGGCAAATTCATGTTACGGCTTGCGATTGTCGCGGTTCTTGCGTTCATATTGTTCAGATATTTTCTGATTCCGATGAAAATACACGGAGAAAGCATGGAGCCCAAGTACAAAACCGGATCATTTAATTTTTGTCGGACTTTTCCCAAAGGCGGATATCGGCGTGGAGAGGTGGTTATAATAAGACTTGCCGGAACAAGGGTAATGTATATGAAACGCATCGTAGCCCTTGAGGATGAAGTTGTCGAATTTAAAGGAGGAATATTGCATGTTAACTCAATCCCTCAGGAAGAACCCTACGTGAAGGGACCATGCAACTGGGAGCTTGAAGCAAGGACTGTTGAGAAGGGAAGTATACTGAAGCTTTTCGGACGCCTGTCGGACTATGTTTCGCATTCTCCCGGAGAATCTCCGATTAAAATTGCCGTCAAGATGAACGCCATCCAGGACATATTTGATTCGGAGTGTGAGCTTGAAGCTGGACAGGAGTGGTTCTCCGGAACCTACAGCCCTCAGGAGATAGCATCAAATGTGTCGAGGACAAAGATGACGTTCAAAAGCATTGCCCTTTCGTTCAAGGATATCAGCGTGGAGTTGAGGGACGAAAATTCTGCGGACAGTTTTTGCACCGTTCTTTTCAGCGCTGTCAAAAAAGACGGAAAAATCATAGAAGACGTCAGGGAATTGAAGGTCTCATTGAAAAAGAAGGATAAAAGATGGGTTTTCTCCCGCTTCGAAATAATTGAGACGCTGAAAAAATAACCTAATGCGTTCAGTCCTTTTTTGGTGGACGAAACGCGCCGTATGCCCCGAAGACAATAAAGGAGAATATGAAGACTCCGAATGCGAAAATCGCAGGAGAATCTCCCTTTATTCTTGCGGATGCGAAGAACAGAGGAATGCAGATGCATAAGGTCGAGGCGAGCGCCCCCACAAAACCAAAAACAAAGCCCCTCTTCCAATTGGGATAGTCATCAAAATCAAGATTATAATCATCAAGTGGATTCTTCATGGGATAAAAAACTGATAAGGCAATCTTTCCTTTCTTTTTGTATGCGATTTAGTGTTGGTGTTCTCCGCATGTAAATTCGGTTAAGGAGCGGTCATCTTCAATCTATTCTTTCGGTTCCGAAACGACGGGACTGCAGTCTTCCATGCCATATGCTATCCTTTAGATTCAGATTCTGGCATTCTTCCTGGGATGGAGGGCGGTAAACAATCCTAAAAGTATCCTCCCATTGATTTGCCACAACTCCGATTTCTCCGGAAGCATTCTTTCCATGTACAAACCAGCGAGGAAGGGCAAAGTCGAAGTCGACTTCAAATTTCCCTCCGGGTTTTAGAAGAATCACGTCGTCATCAAGGGGTTTTTGCCTAGGGGAGGAACTTTTGGAGAACGTCCATGTATTGCTGGACATTTCAGAATTTATCAATTCAAACGATCCAAAATCGGGGAGATTCACAAGCGCGACGTTCTCATTTGATGCATTTTTCAGCGTCAGTCTCAATTTTGGACTTTTGCGTTGATTTTGGGTGACTTCATTTTGTTGCCTTTCATCCATCTGGTTTTCGGGTGCCTGAAGTACTTTAAGCCCTATTCCCAGTTTGCTCCATCGGTATCCCTTCGCAACGGCTGTTCCGTTTTTTCCTACAGAAACTTCGACTTCCAGCGGGATGTGCATCTGGTCTCCAATGCCCGCCCGCTCCTCAATTTCTATCCCCTTGTCCTCTTGAACAAAATATTTCTCAATTCCATACTTAAGACGGAAATTTTCGCTCTGACCACGAAAATTCCAGTCATATTCATATCTTCCCTTTATGAACAATTCTCCTTGAGACGGCTTTTCCTTCGAGCAGTATTCCAAGGAGAAAAGACCGTTCTCCTCCTCCTTAAGGACAGTGTAAAAAACTTCCCCCTTGTTTGCCGGAAATCCAGACTTAAGATCCTTTTTGCCGATAACGGAAATTTCATATTCCAAACTGACATAATCTCCGCGGAAAGGGTCGCTGGGATCCACCGGCATGGTACGCAGAAATACGGTCTTCCCTTTCAATATTATGAATTCCCTGTATCCCGCCATGTATGCAAGAACCGAGATCTGGACGACGACCGACATGGCTATGAAGAATCTTCTCATCTTTTCTCCTCCGCAGACAGTCTTTTTCTTCTGGAGTAGAGGGTTCCTACAATAAAAATGCCTGCCCCGACGAACAGAAATACGATTCCACGCACAAGGAGGCTGGAGAAAAGATCGGAATATCTTGCGAACGCCAACGCGGAAAGCATGATGACTCCGCCTGTCGCCAATTTTGCGTTGAGGCTTCTGCATCCGGCAGATATTAGCATCGCAGATTGAACCAGGAATATCAAATTGAAAATGCCGGCTCCAGCCCATCCGTCAAATCCTGACAACCAACCCAAATCAAGGGTGAGGGCTATAACAGTGATTGGAACTATTAGATGGTCTATCCGGTAAAAATTGCTCAAATCTTCTTTGATCCTTTTTATCGGGAGAATCACAATGCTCCAGGCCAGGGCTGCGGCGGTGAGGAAAACAAGTGCATAGATGGTGGAGTACGTTTCATCATACCAATGGGTTTCAAAAAATTTTCTGTTGGAATATGGGAATGTGAACACATAAAGAGGTAGCCAGTACATGATATTCCCGTAAAAGGAGAAAATTGAAGAACTTTCCGCAAATACATTCTTCTTCTTCAATATTATTGATATTGCAATTAAAAACCCCGACAGGGAAATGAAAATTGCTGGTCCTGTCCTTTCGAAGAACCAGTGACAATTAAATAAAATGGAAATAGCGAAGGAGGGTAAAGCTATTGAAATGAGTATTTTTGAACGCATTTTCCATGCAAGAGGGAATATGAATGCCAATATCAAAAGAGGGGCAATGTTGATTTTGGAATCAAAACCGAAGTTTTCAAAGGAGTTCCAAATCACGAAAAGAACCGATGCCATGGCGCCCTGAACCACGGAAGGCAGACTCCAGGCAAGTAAAAGTGCTCCAGCCCCCCATACGATGAACGCGTTGGGATAGTGCTCATCTATGTTGTATATCTGGGATATCAGCCAGATGCCGGATCCAAAAAACATTGTTCCAAGGGCAAACATTGATTCCGAAACGGCAGAAAACTTCTCGCCTTTTGATTTGAAGTAAAAGCCTCCGGCGTGAGCTGCGAGTAGAAATGAGAAAATTGTTGCGAGTTTCGCATATTTCGGGATGGCATGCCAATTATAAGCGAAAAGCAGGATTATCCCAAGCCCAAAGATGATGACCCCTATCACGGAGAAAATCAAGGCCCCCCAGTTCTTGGAGGATTTTTCTTCGGGATACAGAGAAATGATTCTGTCAGCTTGAGACTGGTCTATTATATGATCCTTTAACCATTTCTCGATTTCCTGCAGGAGCCATTTTCTTTCCTTTCCCATTGATCTCCGTAAATAGTAAGAAACGAAAGCCTCCATAATGTATCCTTGGCCGCCTGCGGTGCAAGTATTTTTCTCACATTTTCAATTTCATGACTTGTCGTTTTTTTACCTTATGCCCGTTGACGCTTAAGAAATCTGTTCCAGGACCCTCTTTATCGAGCATGTTTTGGAGCTGAGTAAAAAATCGTAAAAAATCGCTGCCATTCCAATTATCTTATTTTGGATCCCGCACATGCCTGCTTATATGACGCCGGCTTTTAAATGGATCGCCAGCCTTATGGCTGGCCCTGGAGAAGGGATCGCCCCGAGGCACTTGGGCGCTCGGGGCCTTGAAGAAAGGATCGCCAGCCCTATGGCTGGCTGAGTCAGCTTTCCATCTGCAATTTTTCAACAGGCTCTAATATTATTGCAGTTCCATGTTTTCCAAGCATCAAGCCCGCCTTGAATCCGCCCGAAAAAGTCCGTTCTTGGACTTCACAAGAATGCAATAATTTGACGGCAAATCATTAGGCTCAAAAGAATAAATTAGACTGGCACCAATTATTCCATATGGGTAAAGCATGTCCCCTCATATCCCAGCCTTCCGTGTTATCTCTATGACAATCTTAAAAATTCTGTCCAAATCAAAACTGAGAAAGTCCTTTTCTCTTAGGACTGGCTTCAAGGCTCCTTCCACCTGCTTCAATAAGATATTCTGTTTTTCTTCTGAAATGTCCACTGGATCTATACCTGAAACCATGAGCTTTCTCTTCAGAATCTTCAGAAATTCTTCCGAAAAGAAATCCAAGCCCATAATTCTGTAAGCGTAGTCCAGATCGAAGTAATCGCGTATTGCGGGCTCCCTCCTTGTTAAGGCGGCTCGCATTTTTTCAGCATATGTCTCGATCAGTGACAGGGTTTCAACAGGTATAGCCTGGATGGGATGCCTACCCGTAAAAGGATTAATCAGGATGGTATTTGCCACTCTTCTTT
>CAZXAC010000092.1:0-9734 GCA_964638335.1 uncultured Lentisphaera sp.
TATCAAAAAACACATTAGATATGGTCAAGAAGCATTATAAACAACTGGAAAGCATGTTTGCGTCGCTAAATTAAAAAACAAATGCTTTTTCCCAAAAACTGGAGCAGGAAATATGAAAAAAAATGTTATGATATACGACACGACACTTCGCGATGGCACTCAGGCCGAAGGAGTTACATTTTCCGTCCTGGATAAACTGAAAATCACCGAAAGGCTTGATGCGATTGGAGTCTCTTACATCGAGGGTGGATGGCCTGGCTCCAACCCAAAGGATATGGAATTTTTCGAGATGGCTCGAAAAGTAAAATATAAGAACGCCAAGATAGCGGCGTTCGGTAGCACGCGCAGAGCAAAGGTTAACGTTGAAGATGACGACAACATCAGAAAACTCCTTGAGTCTGGAGCTCCAACAACTACTATATTTGGGAAAAGCTGGCTCTTGCACGTACTAGAAGTGCTTAGGATAAGCCCTGAAAAGAATTTGGAAATAATAGGAGATTCCTGCGCATATCTTAGAGATAACGGAAAAGAAGTCATATTCGACGCTGAACACTTTTTTGACGGCTACAACGCAGATCCTAATTATGCCATAGACGTGCTAAAAAAAGCGTGTGAGAACGGAGCCACCACGGTGGTCCTCTGTGATACTAACGGCGGAAATATAACGTCCCGCATAAAAGAGATTTCATCTGCCGTTCGAAAACAGATTCCTCAAAATGTAATATTGGGAATACATTGCCACAATGATGCAGGTATGGCGGTAGCAAATTCAATTGCCGCCATAGAAGCAGGAGCGGCACATGTTCAAGGCACAGTAAACGGGTTCGGCGAACGTTGTGGCAACGCAAACTTATGTGCTATAATCCCGTCAATAGAGTTAAAACTTGATATGAATTGTATTGGTTCTGAAAGGCTGAAACACCTTAGAGATTTAAGTCTTTTCGTTTTTGAAATCGCTAACATCTCTCCAGACAAAAGACATCCGTATGTGGGCGAAAGCGCATTTGCGCACAAAGGAGGAATGCACGTCAACGCAGTAAGCAAAAATCCTCACACATTCGAACATGTTACGCCTGAACTAGTAGGGAACAAAAGGAGAATCTTGGTTTCGGATCTATCAGGCAAGAGCAACATAATGATGAAAATAGCTGAACACAATATCGATCTCGACGAAAAAAGTCCAGAGGTAGCCGAAATTCTGGATGCTCTAAAAAAGATGGAAAACGAAGGGTACGAATTCGAAGCAGCTGACGCATCTTTTCATCTCTTGGCAAAAAAGGTTCTCAAAAAACATAAGCCCTTCTTTAATTTAAATGGCTTCAGGGTAATAGTGGAAAAAAGGGATAAAGGCGAAAAATGCATATCTGAGGCAACAGTAAAGCTCGATGTAAAAGGAGAAAGAGAATTAACGGCCGCAGAAGGAGACGGTCCCGTGAACGCCCTAGACCATGCATTAAGAAAGGCCCTTACTAGGTTCTATCCTGAAATCTCTAATGTTCATCTCAGCGACTTCAAAGTAAGAATAATAGATGGAAAAGATGGAACAGCCGCAAAAACAAGAGTACTAATAGAATCTTCTGATGGAAAAGAAACTTGGGGCACTGTCGGAGTAAGCGAGAATATAATAGAAGCTTCTTGGGAAGCTCTTGTCGACTCAGTTGAATTCCAACTCTACAGGAAAAACAAGAATAAGAACAAATAAACGAATTTTAGCTTGATTTTTATAGGGATAAGACTTATTTTATTGGACATATGATAAAAAAGATCCTATTCGTATTTTCTGTAGTCATCTGCCTAACTTCGGTTTTAGAGCCGAAGGCTGAGGCTATTGATCCTGTTACCATGTCTTTATTGGCACCCTATGCGATGCCGGTCGCCGAGGCGGCTGCTCAATACGCAATAAAAGGGATGGTTAATTCAGTTCCCGGCTTCATAGATATAGGCAAGGATATATTCTCAATATTTCTTCTCCCCGTTGGAGTGCTTGAGTGTACCTTGGGCGCACCTTTTGGTCTTTTTGGTCCAGGTCTGGAACATGTCGTCGGAGGGGTCGAGGGACCTTTTAAATTGGTCTTTGATATTTTGACTTTGCCATTGCGGGCAATAGCCGGCAAATAGAGTCCTAATGACTAAGGAGCTCATCCGTTCAAAATACAAGTCTTGGCGGAATAAAGAACCGCTTTGTGGGATACTGGGCGAATGGTCTGGAAAGAAAAATGCGTCAGCTACAATCAACAAACTCGCCTCCCAACCGGTACCGATTCAGGATATCTTGGATAAAATCATAGATGCTTCAGCTTCTCCGGAGGCGTTGGAATTTGAAAGGATAAAAATAATCTGGCCCAAAATTGTGCCGGAGGAATTCAAGAGAAGCGTTTTTCCTTATTTTGTAAAAAATGGGATCCTTTTTATAAAAGTCAATGACAGTTGCTCTTTAATGGAAATAAAAATGAATGAAAGAAGAATATTTGCTTCGATAAAAAAAGAACTTCCGAACGGCACGGTATCCAAAATAAAATTCCTTGCCTGAACACACGATGCGAGAAATTCTTAACAATATAGAAATAAAAAGTGCTCCTGATTCCTGTTGGACTCCGATCAAGACCAAGCCTAGGTGCGAAAAAAAACTAGCTGCCTACTGCCATAGCAACTCAATAGGATATTATCTTCCGCTGTTAAAGAGCGCAAAAAGACAAAAACGCAAAAACCTCGTATTTTATCTGCCAATGTTTCCTGGCTACATTTTCTGCTTGTTGAATACAGAAAATTTCAATATGATAGTAAACTCGAATTGCGTAGTCAACAAACTCAAAACAGATAAAATACAAGAAAAGACACTGATAGAAGAACTTCTCTCCATAAAGGAACTTGAGATGAAGTCGGATGAACTTGAGATTTGCATACAACCTGAAATTATAAACGGAAAGAAAATACGAATAAAAGGAGGTCCTTTACAGGGATTTTCCGGAATAGTATCGAAAAGAAAAAATAAGACCCTCGTTTCGGTCAATCTAGAAATGCTAGGACAATCCATTTCAGCCGAAATAGATATCGAATTTATAGAAGCAGAAGAAGATTGAAAAGCTTTCCGATTGCAAAACTCCTAACCTAATGCTATTTTCGGGCAAGGGCAATATAAGTTAAAAGAAATGCGGAGGATTTAAGATGATCAAAAGACTTGCCATGCTTTCATTCTTCACAATTTTATGTCTTAAAACCATGCTATTCTCCATCGCAGAAAATTCAGCCATCCCAGATTCAAAACCAGATGAAGGAGAACTTTCCGATTTCGAAGGCGCATTCAAAATCAAGAATTGGGGTGAGACAAAAACTCCCGAATTGAAGGATGACACGCGGAATGTAAGGCGGGAAAAACTTTCGACAGATGATCTTGATAATACTATAAAGGAAGCCCAAGGATCCCTTTCGAACGAAGTTAAAATAAAAGAAAAATTAAAATGGCAACCGCTATGGAAATATGAGGGATTAGGAGGGGTGAACCTGCCTTCAATTGCAATATCAGATGACAATAGCCTTATTGCAATTGTTGAGAGGACAGGAGAGATAAAAGGACCCAATGGCAGCAGAATAATAATAATGCGAACTTCGGACTTCACCATCCTTCGAATACACGAATTAAAGGAAAAAAAAATAGAAAAAGCCTTATTCATTCCTTCTGACAAGAAACTAATCTTATCTTCTTCAAAACAGCCCGAAATAAAGCAAAGCAACGAAATCATATTATTTGATTTTGATTTAGGCTCGGCAGTCAATTCCAGAAGGTTGAAAAAATCCGTCACAGATTTTATTCAGTTGGAAAATTTTATTATTGCCCTTTTTGAGCCTGAACCTGGCAGTAATATTGCGGAACTACTAGCCCTAGATGCAGACAACCTGGAAACTAAAAAATCCTATAGCACAAGCAATTCATCTGGAATTATGGCAGACAGTTTATCTTACGACGGCAATTTTGTTTTTGCTGGCAACAATAAAATTGAAATTTTCTCAATCTCTAAACCTGATGCCATACAGAAACTCGTCCCACCAGAAAAAGGGACTCCATCATCAGTAGCTTATATACCGGGTAAATCTGTTTTTTTTGTGATCTATCAGGAAAAAGGCGCCTACGTTTTCAAGGACGGTGTTCCTAGAAAAATAATGTCATTCCCAGATTCGGCAATTCTTTACAGTGAAGAAGAAGATCTGCTTTTGATATCTTCTTTAAAAGGTGACAGGACCGTATTTTTTAAACCCCCTGATTTCGAGGAGACTGACAACGTCTCTTTTTCCTCTTTGAAACCAAAGACGAAAGGCGACACAATATTTATTGCCAGGCTCGACAAGGAAAACTACATGTTTTTAGACAGCCAAGGAAGCATCTACACGTGCGTTAAGAAGGGCAAAAGATGGAAAAAGGCCCTGATAATCGAGGCAATGAAATGAAAGTTCAAAATAAATCAAACCGAATTATATAAAGAGAACTAAAAATGGACAAGTATCCGGAGTGTTTCGAAGAACTAATAGAATTTTTCAAGAGTTTTCCTGGCGTAGGCAGAAGAAGCGCTGAAAGAATGGCCTTCGCAATGATAAAATGGCCAAGCGATAAAATATCTGAGGCGTCCAGAATTCTATCGAATCTTAATTTATCGGTTGGAACTTGCCCCGAATGCGGGAACCTCTCCGAAAAAAACAGCCTCTGCCTGATATGCTCGGACTCCCAAAGGGATCGCTCAATAATATGTGTCGTTGAGGATATACCACAAATGCATAGCATAGAGAAATGCAAGACCTACAAGGGACTCTATCACATACTACACGGCAAGATCATACCTCTGGACGGAAAGCACATAGATAACGAACCAATCGAGTCTCTCAAAAAAAGAATCGAAGCTGGGAATGTATCCGAAATCGTTATGGCGTTGAGCATGGATATCGAGGGACAGGCTACAGCCATATATCTATCCGACATCTTCAAATCCAGGGGGCTGAAGATATCTCGAATAGCGCGTGGAATTCCAGCAGGATCAGATATTTCATTTGCCGACTCGGCAACAATAAGCGCCGCATTAAACGGAAGAACAAAATTGGATTAATGCCGACTCAAAATGAGGCGTGTTAATTCCCTCTAGGCGGAGATTTGAATGAAGCCGCCCTGCCCGTAAGAAGGTTGTATTTTACCATATGAAATAGGGCCGCAATCCCGTCTTTCCAAGTTATTTTCTTGCCCTCCTCATACGTGCGACCGTTATAACTTATTGGAACTTCAAATATCCTGAGTTTTCGGTCTTTTGCGATTTTAGCAGTCACCTCAACTTCGAAACCAAAACGTTCTGACTCTAGAACCACGTTCTGAATAATTTCTCTCTTGAAGGCCTTATAACAAGTCTCCATATCGGTAAAATTTAAGTCCGTAAGAAGATTTGAGATGAAAGTCAGAAATCTATTGCCAAGCTCGTGTTTAAAATATAACACCCTGCCAGGACCACCGTGAAAACGTGATCCATATACGACATCGGCCTTTCCAGAAATTATCGGCTCAATAAGAACGGGATAATCGGAAGGAGAATATTCCCTGTCAGCGTCCTGTATTATGACTATCTCCGAAGAGGCTTGTTCTATTCCGCGTCTTACGGCATACCCTTTACCACGGTTTTTTTCATTCTTAAAAACCTTTATTCTCTTGTCTGATTCCGCGATCTTTTTTACGAGTTCAAAAGATGAGTCGATAGAGCAGTCGTCAACTATTATCAACTCCGCAGTTTCGGGCCTAGCAAGAACATCTGCAACTGTCATGCTTACAGACGATTCCTCATTGTAGAGAGGCATAATAACAGAAAGAATATTTTCCCTTTTCATCGTTCTCCCCTTCCGAGTTCTATGGATCTATCGCGGGCGGCTTTCACCGCAGAAACAACAATATCTCTGAATTCTCTATCTTTGAAAACAGTTAGAGCCTTTGCAGTAGTTCCACCGGGAGATGTCACATTGTTTTTGAGCTGTTCCGGGGTATCTCCAGTTTTTTTCAATAGAGTCGCAGCTCCCTCAACAGTCTCAATGGCTAGCTTAAGAGCAAGATCGTAAGAAAGTCCGCAAGCCTCCCCACCCTTTGCTAGAGACTCTATAAATTCAAAAACATAAGCTGGTCCGCTTCCGCTAACAGCAGTAACAGCATCCATCTTATCCTCTTCAACCAACACAGAGCTTCCAAAGGAGTCAAGAATGTTTCCAACAATACTCCAATCATCAGAAGAAGTTTCGGCTGACAATGAATATGCCGAGATTGCCTTACCAACAAGAGCCGGCGTATTTGGCATCACTCGAACAATTCTTGTAGCCCCCGACTCTCTGCGAATATCGCTTATACGAACTCCTGCCATGAGTGAAATAATAAGTTTATCCTTCATCCCAGTTTTTTTCTCAAACAATCCGAGAAAATTCTGAGGTTTAACCGCTAGAATCAATATATCAGAAAAATTGATTGCTTCTGAAAGGGTTTTTGATATGCCTATTCCGGTCGCGGAGTTAAATTTATCACTTGCATCGCAGAGTATATCATAGGCGGTCATATCACAGGGCGAAAGCTTTTTGATAAGAGACACAGCAACCGCTGTTGCCATCTTACCAGCACCAATAAAACCAATTTTAGGCGTTCTTGACATAAAACAACAAAAAATCCTTGCAATAGAAAATTTCCCCACAACATACAACTACCATCGTCTTAAGTCAACTATTCGATTTTACAATAACTGATTGGAAAAATAAGATATAGGCAATAGAATATCTCTCCCGAAAACAAGAGAATTTAGCCCGACAAAAATTTTGAAATAATGCCCGGGTGGCGGAACGGCAGACGCAACGGACTTAAAATCCGTCGGGGCAACCCGTGCGGGTTCGACTCCCGCTCCGGGCACCACAAAAAAATCAATCATTGGAAACTCTTTGAATGATAAATGGTCAATTCAATCTCCAAACCATATCTTCCCACTTCGAGTTGAAAGGAAATTACCGCTCAAGCAGAAAATACGAATCTGGACATATAAACGACACTTTTCTAGTAGAAACCGAAAAAAGTGGAGTGGACGAAAAATATATATTCCAGAGAATAAATCACAATATATTCAAAGATCCGACCGCATTGATGGAAAATATATCACGGATCATATTTCACCTTGAAAAAATCCACGGACAAAAAGATTCCAGAGAGCATTTGACAATTATAAAAACGAAAGAAGGAAAACATCTCCATATTGACAATAAAGGTAATTACTGGAGAGCCTATCTCTTCATACGTGGAGCAAGGACTTATGACGTCCTGCAAAACCCAAGACAAGCGTATGAAGCGGCAAAGACGTTTGGCAGATTCCAAAAGGATTTGTCGTCGATGAAAGACAAGAATTTGAACATAATAATACCGGACTTCCATGACACGCCAAAACGTATGGCGAGATTGCTTGAAGTTATCGAAAAAGATCCGCTAAACCGCGCAAAAATCGCAAAAGAACAGATCGATTTTGTCCTTAAAAGGGCTGATATGGTTAATACTGTTGAAAAGCTCAAAACGGAACAAAAGATTCCCATCATCATCACGCATAACGACACAAAAATAAATAATGTAATGTTTGACGATAAAACAGGCGCCGGTGTTTGCGTAATAGATCTTGATACTGTCATGCCGGGAGTCTCTCTTTATGACTTTGGAGACATGATAAGGAGTTCCGGATCCTCATCTGCAGAGGATGAAAGGGATCTCTCCAAGGTAAAAATAAGGCTTGACGTATTTGAGTCACTAGCCAATGGTTACATCGATGGAACTGGTGAAAACCTAAACGATATCGAAATGAGCTTGTTGCCCTTTAGCGGGAAATTGATAACTATGGAGATAGGAATACGATTCCTTACCGACTTCATCGAAGGGGATGTATATTTTAAAGTTCATAGAATAAATCATAATCTCGACAGATGCAGGGTTCAGACAAAACTCGTTGAATCCATAGAAAAACACGAAGAGGAAATGGAAGAAATAGTATCTTCCCTAAAATCACAAAAAACTTGGAAATCAAAATCATGAAAATACTTGTGACAGGTGGTGCTGGATTTATTGGCAGTCATGTCGTTGAAGAATTTCAAGATAAGGCTGAAGTTGTCGTATTGGACAACTTCAAGACTGGGAAATTGGATAACATTAAAAATTTTAAACATCTCCTAATAAGGGGAGACATCAACGACAGAGATGTTGTCCGCTCGGCACTAAAGGGAGTCGATTATGTTTTTCATATGGCGGCAATGGTAAGTGTGGTGGAATCTATGGAGCGCCCAGCCGAGTACACAAAAGTGAATACGGTTGGAACACTCACCGTCCTTGAGGAAGCCGCTAGGGCGAGAGTGAAAAAATTATGTTTTTGCAGTTCATCCGCAATATATGGGGAGAATCCCGAAACACCAAAACATGAAGGAATGAAACCAGAGCCTCTAAGTCCTTATGCAATAACGAAACTCGACGGAGAACATTACTGCGAAATGTTTTCAAGGTTCGACAGACTCAAGACGGCTTGCCTAAGGTTTTTCAACGTATTTGGTCCTAGACAAGACCCCAAAAGTCAATATGCGGCAGCTATCCCGATATTTGTTTCAAACGCTGTGAATAACAATCCAATAACGATTTATGGGGACGGGGAACAGACCAGAGATTTTGTTTACGTAAAGGACGTAGTGGCGGCTAATTTCCACATGGCAATGGGGAATTTTAATGGCGTATTTAACGTCGGATATGGAAGAAAAACAACCATAAACGATCTGGTTTCAAAAATAATAAAGATGACTTCCTCTAAGTCAGAGATAAAATATGCTCCTCCACGACAAGGGGAGATTAGAGAATCCATCGCGTCAATAGACAAAATACTTTCTACTGGATTCAGGCCGTCTCATGATTTTGACGAGGGACTTTCAGCTACAATCAAGTTCTTTATGGCTAAAAAACGATAAAGAAAAATAAGCTTTTGCAAATCGAAGCGAAATTCATACCAATCAAAAATTGCAAACTTTTTTACCAACGCAGTATTAAACCGCAAACTTTAGCCCATCCTTTCCACAGGATACTTTTATTTTCATTCCGTTCAGAAGTTCCCCTGATACCATCATTCGAGATACCGGAGTTTCGATTTCTTTGACAATTAGGCGTTTAAGTGGACGCGCCCCGTACACAGGATCATAACCCATCGCGGCAAGATATTTCTTAGCGCTATCTTCGATCGAAAATGATATATCAAATCCCTTCAGTCTTTCCGCGAAATTCGCAAGCTGAATATCTACAATCTTCGCTATGTCCTCCTTGGACAGCTGATGGAATATCAGGATTTCGTCAATACGATTTATAAATTCCGGCCTGAAATGATGCTTTAATTGATCAAGTAATTTTTCCTTAATGTCCTTGCTTGATGAATCATCCTGCTGCAGGAAAGCCCCCCCGATATTTGACGTCATTATGATTATCGTGTTCTTGAAATTTACAGTTCTCCCATGAGAATCAGTAATACGTCCATCATCAAGAATTTGAAGCAATATGTTAAATACATCGGAATGGGCCTTTTCGATCTCATCAAAAAGTATCACTGAATAAGGCTTTCTCCTGACGCTCTCCGACAACTGTCCACCCTCATCGTAGCCAACATATCCAGGAGGCGCACCAATCAGCCTTGAAACACTATGCTTTTCCATGTACTCAGACATATCTATTC